>NZ_JANFZX010000029.1:0-33501 GCF_024461615.1 Anaerotruncus sp. DFI.9.16 | reverse complement strand
CCCATTTCTTGTCCGCACAAGAAATGGGGCCGCCCGCCGGGGCGGGACCCGGCAACTCCGCCGCTCAATGAGCGGTAAACCCAAAACTTCCGCGACGCAAAGAAACCGCCTTGCGGCGGCTTTCCGCCTGTCGCGCCGCCTTATCGCCGCAATCGGAGCGCGCGGTCTGCGCGACGCAAAGAAACCGCTTTGCGGCGGCTTTCCGCTTGTCGCGCCGTCTCATCGCCACAATCAAAACGCGCGGTCTGCGCGACGCAAAGAAACCGCCTTGCGGCGGTTTCTTTGCAGGGAAACGTGTATTTATTTGACCAAGCCCCGGGACGGCTTCCGCGCGCTGTTAACGCGGCCCGTCCAAGCGGTGGTTGGCGTCGGAAAAAATTAGGCGCTGTGCGTCCGGTAAGCGCTCTTTTTGGGAATCCGCATGGTATAGCAAATGTATTCTTCATCCTCGACCTTTGTGGTGTTGATGTCGATGCCCGCCAGCTTCATGGTGGAGACCGCTTTGGAGATCGTGTTCATAAAGACGCGCAGGTCCTTCACGATAAAGAGACGGGTGGCCCTGCGCGGCTCCTCCTGCTCTTCGACAGGCTCGAGAAGTGCGTCCACATATCGCTCGGTCTCCCCCACGTTTAGGCGCTCCCGTACGATATGCTCCAGAGCCGCCGCGACGGTGATCTCATCCGGGAGCTTGAGCAGGGCGCGCGCGTGGCGTTCGGTCAGGCCCGCGTCGAGCATCCGGCGGCGGAGCGGTTCGCTGAAGGTCAGCAGGCGCAGCTTGTTGGCGACGGTCGACTGCGCCTTACCCAGCCGTTCCGCTACCTGCTGCTGGGTCATTTCGCACCGCTGCATCAGCTGTTGGATGCCCACCGCCTCTTCAAAATAGTTGAGGTCCTTGCGCTGGAGGTTTTCCACCAGGGAAAAGACAGCGGACTTTTCATCGTCGAACTGTTCGACGATGGCGGGGATCTTGTCCAGATGGAGCATCCGGCAGGCCATCAGCCGGCGCTCCCCCGCGATGAGCTCGTACCCCGTTTCGGTGCGGCGCACCGTGATCGGCTGGAGCAACCCGCTTTGGGAGATGCTGTCGGCCAGTTCCTTCATGCCCTTGGGATCAAACTGCCTGCGCGGCTGGTAGGGGCTCGAGGTGATCTCGTTGACATCCAGCAGGACGACCCGGTTGACCGTGCGTTGTTTTGAAAACTTCATGGCATTTCACGTCCTTCCGTTTGTCCTTGACTAGATGGTACCATGAAATATTCCTGATTTCCAGAAATTTCGGTCGCAGGAAAAAGCAAAATCCGCCAGCCTGGGACATCAGGCCAGCGGATTTTTTGCCATTTTCGCGTGCGGACGTGGATATTTTGTCGAGGTCTGCGATATTTTCTTGACGCAGATAATCGCCCTGCGGCTTCCGTCCGGCAGTTCCAGCCGTTCGATCCGGTCGATTTTCCCGCCCAGAAGCTCCACCGCCCTGCGGGATTCCTCCAGCTCCACGTCCACGTCGCCCCCCTTGAGCGCCGCGAACATGCCGCCCACCCGCACCAGCGGCAGGCAGTATTCGCTCAGCTCCCGCAGGTGCGCCACCGCCCGCGCGGTCGCAAGCGCATATTGCTCCCGATGTCCGGGCTGCCTGCCCGCCTCCTCGGCGCGCGCATGGACACAAACGTTTTCCTCCTGCCCGAGCGCGGCGGACAGTTCCCGCAGAAAAACCAACCGTTTATTCAGGCTGTCAAGCAGCGTGACCCGCAGGTCGGGCCGCACGATCTTCACCGGCACCGACGGAAAGCCCGCGCCGGTCCCCACGTCGACCAGGGTCGCTCCCACGGGGGGTGTAAACGCCCTGAGCAGGGTCAGGCTGTCCACAAAATGCTTGACGACGATCTCCCCCGGCTCGGTGATCGCCGTGAGGTTCATCCTTTCGTTCCACTCGACGAGCAGCTCTGCGTACCGGTCGAACCGCTCCAGTTCAGCCTCTCCGAGCGGGAGACCGAGCGCGGCCGCGTATTCCGCGAGCATCCTTTTGTCAATCATGTCTTCCCTCCCCTGCGCTGTTCCAGCCAGATCAGCAGCACCGAGATATCCGCGGGGCTCACCCCGCTGATGCGCGACGCCTGCCCGATGTTGACGGGGCGTATCTTCCCGAGCTTCTCCGCCGCCTCCAGCCGCAGCCCGCCGATCCCGCGGTAATCGATGTCGGCGGGCAGCGCGCGGTTTTCCAGCCGACGCATCTGCTCCACCTGGGCGAGCTGCTTTTTGATGTAGCCCTCATATTTGATCGTAATCTCCGCTTCCTCCCACACGTCGCGCGGAAGCTCCGGACGCTCCGGGTCGAAGGGCGCGAGGTCGGCGTAGCCGACCTGCGGGCGGCGCAGCAGCTCCGCGAGCCGTACCGAAAGGGTGATCGGCGCCGTTTCACGTGAAACAAGCAGGCCGTTCAGTTCCTCCGAGGGTGCGGCGGACGTTTTCCGCAGCCGCGCGATCTCCCCTTCAATCAGCGCCTGCTTCTCCCGGAACCGCCGCCAGCGCCCCTCCCCGATGAGGCCGAGCTCATACCCGATGGGGGTCAGCCGCGCGTCGGCGTTGTCCTGCCGCAGCAGCAGCCGGTATTCCGAGCGGGAGGTCATCATGCGGTAGGGGTCGTTGCAGCCCTTGATCACGAGGTCGTCGATCAGCGTGCCGATATAGGAGCTCGCGCGGTCGAGGATCAGCGGCTCCTTCCCCTGGGTCTGGCGGGCGGCGTTCACGCCGGCCACCAGGCCCTGCGCGGCAGCCTCCTCATATCCGGAGGTGCCGTTGAACTGCCCCGCGCCGAAGAGCCCTCCAACCGCTTTGCATTCGAGCGACGCGCAAAGGCAGGTCGGATCGATGCAGTCGTACTCGATCGCATAGGCGTTGCGCATAATCTGAATCTTTTCAAAGCCGTCGATCGTGCGGTAGAGCGCGACCTGCACCTCCTCGGGCAGCGACGAGGACATCCCCTGCAAATACATCTCGTTGGTGTCCAGTCCCATCGGCTCAATGAAAAGCTGATGGCGGGTCTTGTCGGCAAAGCGGACGACCTTGTCCTCGATGCTCGGACAGTAGCGCGGCCCAATCCCCTCGATCATTCCACCATAGAGGGGGGAACGGTGGAGATTTTGGCGGATGACGGCGTGGGTGCGCTCGTTCGTGTAGGCCATATGGCAGACCGCGCGGTTTCGCAGCCCCGCCGGGTCGGTCTCAAAGGAGAAGGGAGTGATCGGGTCGTCCCCCTCCTGCGGCTGAGTCTTGGAAAAGTCGATCGAACGGCGGTCGACCCGCGCGGGGGTGCCGGTCTTGAAGCGGCGGAGCGGGATGCCGAGCGCCCGCAGGGAATCGGAGAGCGGGCCCGCCGCGTGCATCCCGTCCGGTCCGCTCTCGGCGGTGTACTCCCCCACAAAGATTTTGCCGCGCAGGTAGGTGCCGGTGCAGAGCACGGCGGCCTTCACCCCGTAGACCGCGCCCAACGCGGTGACGACAGCGGACACGCGGCCGTTCTCCGCACGGATATCGACGATCTCGGCCTGCTTGAGGTCGAGGTTTTCCTGGTATTCGAGCACGCGCTTCATATAGAGGTGATACTGCCTGCGGTCTGCCTGCGCGCGCAGGCTGTGGACCGCCGGGCCCTTGCCGCGGTTTAGCATCCGGGACTGGATAAAGGTGGCGTCGGCGGCCTTAGCCATTTCGCCGCCGAGCGCGTCGATCTCCCGGACGAGATGCCCCTTCGCGGTGCCGCCGATCGAGGGGTTGCAGGGCATGTTGCCGATCGCGTCGAGGGACATGGTAAAGAGCACGGTGCGCGCGCCAAGCCGTGCGGCCGCGAGCGCGGCCTCGATGCCCGCGTGTCCCGCGCCGATCACGGCGACGTCGTAATCGCCCGCCCGATATTCCATTGAAACCCCTCCTTTCACCAAATTTTATCCCGCCTCCACTAAAAGTTTTCGGGGTCAAGGGGGGCTTTTTCAAAAGCCCGCCCTTGCCGCCGCCGCAGCGGCGGAACGCCCCATTCTTCAGGCGTATTTTTCGGCCCCTTTTTACAAGAGAAAAAGGGGCGTTTGCTGAGGGGCGGTTTCCCGCCGGGGAACCGCCCCTCGGCCTCCTCGTCTTTGCCCAGCGCGGGGAAGGCGCGCCCGCGGGCGCGCCATGGGGGCCTTTTCTCTTGCAAAAGGCCCCCAAACCCCCAAAATGCGCCTGAAGCAGGGCCTGCGGGCCCAAGTAAGGGCTCCGCCCTCGCCGCCGGACCTCGTCCGGCGGCTCACCCGCCACCTTTTCAAAAAGGTGGACGAAAAATTTGGTTTGAGGACGCGGATACGAAAAATGATTCATTTTCCGACGCAAAAGCGGGAAAAGACCTGGTCGACGACCTCCTGCGTTGCGCGCCTGCCCGTCAACGTGAGCAGCGCGTCCACCGCGCGCTCGATGCAGACGCACACCGCGTCGTAGGAGACGCCCGCTTCCAGCGCGTCCGCCGCCTCGCGCACCTCCGCCAGCGCGTCCGCCACGGCGGCGCGCTGGCGCTCGTTGGCGACCACCGCCGCCGAAGGGTCGAAACGCTCAAGCAGAAAGAGCTCCTCCATCTTTTTTTTCAGAGCGTCCGCACCCTCCGCCGACTTGGCCGAGAGCGTCACGACATGCGCAAAATTTTTCCGGATGACCTCCATGTCCAGCCGCTGAGGCAGGTCGTTTTTGTTCACGAGCGCAATGCAGACCGCGTCCTTGCAGCAGCGGATCACGCGCAGGTCGTTTTCATCGAGCGCGTCCGAGCCGTCGAAGACCGCCAGCACGAGCTGCGCCCGCGCAAGCTCCCCGACCGCGAGGTCCACCCCCGCACGTTCCACCGGGTCGTCCGTGCCGCGAATGCCCGCCGTATCTGACAGGTGCAGCACGATCTCCCCCAAACGGATCGTGTCGCTCACGATGTCCCGCGTCGTCCCGGCGATGTCGGTGACGATGCTCCGGGCGTGCCCCGCGAGCAGGTTCATCAGGGTTGACTTGCCCACGTTCGGCCGCCCGACGATCGCGGCGGAGATCCCCTCCCGGATGATCCTCCCCGTGTCATAGGTGCCGAGCAGCCCGGCCAGATCCGCCTCGCACCGGCGCAGCCCCGCGCCCAGCTCGGCAGGGTCCACCTCGGCGATCTCCTCCTCGGGGTAGTCGATCCACGCGGCCAGGTGGGCGGCGTGGCCGGTGAGGGCGTCCGCCGCGGCTTCGGCCCTGCGGTAGAGCGCCCCGTCCCGCGCACTCAGCGCGGCGCGCGCCGCCTGCCGCCCCTCGGCGGAAATGAGGTCGGCGACCGCCTCCGCCTGCGTCAGGTCGAGCTTGCCGTTCAAAAAGGCGCGCCGGGTAAACTCCCCCGCGAGCGCGGGACGCGCGCCCGCCGCAACGCAGGCGCGCAAAAGGCGGTTGACGAGGTAGACGCCGCCGTGGACGGCGATCTCGACGACCTCCTCCCCCGTGAAGCTCCTCGGCGCGCGAAAGAGGGTGACGACCGCTTCGTCGATCTCCCCGTCCGCATCTCCCGCCCGCCCATAGGCGCAGGTATATCCTTTCATCCCGGCCACTGTCTTTCCCCCGGCCATCCGGACCACCCGGTCCGCGACCGCCGCGGCCTCGGGGCCGGACAGGCGCACCACACCGATCCCACCGGTCCCCAGCGGCGTCGCGACTGCCGCGATCGTATCCATGCTCTGCATCCTGTCTCCTCCCGGCCCGCGGCCGTCCTGAAAATGTTCGGAACGTGCAAACGAGGAGGTTTCACGTGAAACCTCCTCGCAGTCAGAATCGGTGTTACAGGTCGATCTTGCCGTAGAGCGGCAGATCCTCTTCTACGCGGGCGGCGGGGCGCGCGGGTTCGTTGCGCGGCTGCGCGGCCTGCTCGGAGGAATCCGGCTTCACATAGTGCTCGGGCTCCCGCTCAAGCTCCTTCATGTACTCGCGGTCGACGTCGGTCGGGGTCGGCTTGACGCTCTCACGGGGCGCGCCGTCCCGGCGCGGGCCGCGGTCGCTGCGGAACCCGTCCCTGCGGGGGGGCCTGTCCCCTCCGCGGCGGTCGTCCCTCGGCCTGTCGTCGCGGGGCCTGTCGTCACGCGGACGTCCCTCGCCGGGCCGTCCGTCCCTGCGGGGCGGGCGGCTTCCGCCGGCGCCGCCCGGACGCGGGCCGCGGCCTTTTCCGCCCCGCTGCTGCGGGCGCGGATTGGTCGGGGAAATGACCACGCGGCGGTTGGGCTCCTCCCCGATGGAGGAGGAGGTCACGCCTTCGATCCCCGAAACGGTCGAATGAATGATGCGGCGCTCATAGGGGTTCATCGGCTCGAGGGTCGACGGCCTCCCATAGCGGACCGCGGAGGCGGAGAGCTTGCGCGCGAGCTGCTGCAGCGTGCGCTCCCGCTTTTCGCGGTAGTTGCCCGAATCGATCGTCACGCGCATGTAGTCGCCCTCCTGGCGGTTGGCGACCAGCCCGGAGAGGTATTGCAGCGCGTCGAGCGTCTCGCCGCGGCGTCCGATGATGACGCCCAGCCCCTCGCCCGACAGCCGCATGACAATGCCGTTGTCGGTAAAGGCCACGGAGATCCCCGCCGCGACGCCCATCTCAGCCAGCACCGACTTGACATAGTCGGCGGCGGTGCGCGCCTTGCCCTCGACCGTGTCCGCGGCCACAAACTCCAGCGGCGGCTGCGGCTCGGCGGGCTCGGGCTTCCTTTCCGGTTTCGGCTCGGCGGCCTGCTCCGGCTTCGCCTCCGCTTTGGGGGCGGGCTTTTCCGCGCGGGGCTCCTGTTTTTTCGGCTCCCGGCGGGGCTCCTGCCGCTGCTGTTTTCCAGTATTTTCCTTTTTCTCAGGGCGCTCCTCCCGCCTCCTGGGCGCGGGGGCCTCGGGCTCCTCAATGAATACACGCACCTTGGCAGGGGTGTTGCGCAGGCCCAAAAAGCCGCGCTTGGGCAGGGTGACGATCTCAAAATCGATCGCGTCGCGCTCGACGCCCAATTCCTGGCAGGCGAGGTCGAGGGCCTCCTCGACGCTGCGCGCTTCCTTAATGACTTCACGCATGGCTTGTTTACACCTCCGTGATGGTTGCCGCGCGGTTGCGGGCGGCAAGTCCTGTTTACGCCTTCAGGTCGTCGTCGGTAACTTCCTTGTAGACTTCGCCGTATTTTTCGGCGTCGCGCTTCCTGGCCTCGGCCAGCTTGATGCGGTTGATTTCCTTCTGGGAGAGGGCGGCGTCGATGTCCTTTTCGCCGCGTTCACGCGCGCGCTTTTTGGCCTCGATCTTGGCCTGGCGGTCGGCCTCCTTTTTGGCCTCATACTCCGCCTGGGCCTTCGCGGCCAGCTTGGCCGGGTTCATATACCGGTTGAGCAGGAAGGTCTGGAGCGCCATGAGCAGGTTGGAGATGACCCAGTAGACGCCCAGTCCGGCGGGCACCACAAAGGAGATCCACGCGGACATCAGCGGCATCATGAGCATCATGCCCTTGGACATGCCGGCCGCGGCGGCGTTGTCGCCCGCGGCGGCCGCGGACTGGCGCATCGAGACCCACGAGACGAGCACGGAGGTCAGGAAGGAGAGGATCGGGATGAGCAGCAGGATGTTGAGCGCGAAGGTCGGCTGCTGGGTCAGGTCGATGGGGCCGATGGACAGATCGAGCGACTGCACCTTCTGCACAAAATCCCCCAGGCCGGAAAAGGCGTCGGGGTTCTGGTTGACCGCGTCGATGATGCGGATCTGGCGAGAGTAGTCCTTGGCGAGGTTCGCGTTGTTCAAGAGCCCCGCCGCGATCTCGGTCGCGCTTTCGATGGTCGGGCCGGCCACCCGGAGCAGGTGGGTCAGCGGGCGCTGGATGACGTCGTAAAGACCGAAGAGGATGGGCATCTGGATCGCCATGGGGAGACAGCCCGACATCGGGTTATAGTTCTCCTCCTGGTAGAGCTTCATCATCTCTTCATTCATTTTTTCCTTGTTGTTCGCGTACTTCTTCTGGATCTCATCCATGCGGGGCTTGAAGATCTGCATCTTCACCATCGACTTCTGCTGCTTGATCGAAAGCGGGACCAGGCAGGCGCGCACGATGATGGTAAAGAGCAGAAGGGCGACGCCGTAGATGGGGATCACCTTGAAGCAGGCCCACATTACCCAGCCGAGCGGGTAACCGAATATGGAATATAGCCAAGCCATCTATTCTAGTTCCTCTCTTTTTGATTTCGAAATGAAAAGGTCTCGGGGACAGGATCGATCCCGCCCGGGTGAAACGGATGGCACTTTAGGATCCGTCTCAGCGCAAGATAGCCGCCGCGCAGCGCGCCGAAGCGCTCGACGGCGGTGTAGGCATAGGCCGAACAGGTCGGATAGAAGCGGCAGGTGGGCCTTCCCTTGAGCGGGGAAAGCAGCCGCCGATAGAGCCTGATCAGGAAGAGCAGCAGGCGTTTCATGATTTTTTGCCCAGCTTTTCAATGACCGACCGCATTGCCCGCATGACCTCCTGCGTGGAGGCGAAAACCGTTTTGGTGCGGGCGACAAAGACGTAGTCGTTCCCGATGGGGAACTGCGGTTCCAGCAGGCGGTAGGCCTCCTTGAGGACCCGCCGCGCGCGGTTGCGCCTGACCGCCTTGCCGATCTTCTTGGTGGCGGTCAGCCCGATGCGGTTGATGCCTTTGTGGTTTTTGAGGACGTAGACCACAACTACGGGAGTGGGAAAGGCACGGCCCCGATAGTAGGCTCTGCGGAATTCCTTGTTGAGCGTCAGGGTTTCGGTGTGGAGCATGGGTGTTCCTCCAAACATGCGGCGGGACCCCTCAGCCGCGCTGCCGCCTGATAAAAATAAAGACCACAACGCGAGCTGTGGCCGTCTATTTTCCGATGCAAACATCGCAGCGCCGCGAAAGGAGCTTTTCCGGGAAAGGCGTCCCGCCGCCCCGCGCGTGGCGCGGGGAACAGACCGGGATCAGTGGGTCAGGCGAGCCCTGCCCTTCGCCCTTCTGCGGGCAAGCACCTTGCGGCCGTTCTTGGTCGCCATACGTTTGCGGAAACCGTGTTCTTTTTTCCTCTGGAGCTTTTTCGGCTGATAGGTCCGAATCATTGTCAACCCTCCTCTCCTGCGGTCGATTCCATATCCTGCGCCCGCGGCGGCAGGCCGCGAGCGCGGGGAATTCTTTTTTACCTTGCAGATAAGCATTATACCGCACTTTGCGGCGGTTTGTCAAGGCATGGGCCCGCATTTGCCGAATTCCTTCGGCGGCGGCGGTTTCGCGGCGACGGAAAACGCGCCCCCACTACTATATAAATATGTAGATTCTGCCGTAAGTGGAATACTTGAAAGAACGCCCGTTTTGTGGTATGATTAAAAAGTTACAGGTTCTGTTGAAAAACGGTGGAATTTCTCCTTTTTCACACAGTCCCGGGCCGGTTTGCACCGGTTCTCCACACTCACCAAAGGAGCTGTTCCCATGGAATCTTTCGCCGACCTATTCCCGCTCGTGCTCGACCACTGCAAAGGGAAAATCTCCGACGTGGCCTTCAACCTCTGGCTCAAGGACATCGTCCCGGTCCGGCTCGTGGAGTCGACCGCTTATTTAAAGGTAAACTCCGAGTTCAAGATGAATATCGTCAAGGAGAAGTACACCGCCATCCTCCAGACCGCCTTCGAGGAGGTCCTCGGCTTTGAGGTCGGCATCGACGTCTCCTGCGACGGCCCCTCGGCGGGACAGGCCTCTTCCGTCGAGCCGCTGCCCGCCGACGCGGACAGCTCGGTGAGCGGCGGAGAGTACGACTACACCTTCGACACCTTCATCGTCGGCTCCTCCAACAAGTTCGCGCACGCGGCCTCGCTTGCCGTCGCGGCCAACCCCGCCAACGCCTACAACCCCCTCTTCATCTACGGCGGCTCCGGGCTGGGCAAGACCCACCTGCTCCATGCGATCTGCACCGAGATCCGCAAAAACAAGCCAGACTACAACATCATCTACGTCAAGGGCGACGAGTTCGCCAACGACATCATCACCGCCATCCGCGACCAGAACACCGCCGCCTTCCGCGAGCGGTACCGCAAGGCGGACGTGCTGCTCGTCGACGACATCCAGTTCATCGGCGGCAAGGAGAGCACGCAGGAGGAGTTCTTCCACACCTTCAATACCCTCTACGAGGCGGGCAAGCAGATCGTCCTCGCGTCCGACCGTCCCCCCAAGGAGATCAAGACGCTGGAGGACAGGCTCCGCACCCGCTTTGAGTGGGGGCTGCTCGCGGACATCCAGGCGCCCGACTATGAGACGCGCATCGCGATCATCCGCCGCAAGGCGCAGCTGCTGGACATCCAGATCCCCGACGACGTGGCCGAGTACATCGCCAACCGCCTCAAGACCAACATCCGCCAGCTCGAAGGCGCCGTCAAGAAGCTCAAGGCCTACAAGCTCCTGCAGGGCACCAACCCGTCGATCGTCATCGCGCAGAACGCGATCCGCGACATCCTCAACGACAACCAGCCGGTGCCCGTCACGGTCGAGCGGATCATCTCGGAGGTCGGCCGCACCTACGGCATTTCGCCGCAGGACATCCGCTCCAACAAGCGCAGCGCCCAGATCTCCTCCGCGCGGCAGATCTCCATCTACATCGTGCGCGAGATCACCCAGATGTCGATGTCCACCATCGGCGAGGAGTTCGGCGGGCGCGACCACAGCACGATCGTCTACGCGATCCAGCAGGTCGAAAAGAACATGGCCAACGACCTGCGCTATAAGGAAACGATCGAGGATATCGTCAAGAATATCCGCGACAGCTGATCTTTTCCACTTTCCACTCTTCACATCTGCCAAATCCCGTGGAAGATTTTTGAGACCTTCCACGATTTCCACAAAGTTTTCCACATTTTCTCTACTTTCCGCCCCGCTTTTCCACAGCGGCGTGGAAACGGCGGCCGGAAATGCCCTTTTCCACCAATCGCTTCCCCGGTTCTCCGGGCGGCCGACCGCCCGCGAATCAGCCGGTGCTCCGCCTTTCCGGGGCGTCTCCACTTTTGCGCGCCCCCTACTACTACGACTATTTTTCTTTTACTCTCTCTATCCAAATCAGGATCCTTTTTCCGCTGTGGAAAAACCCACCGCGGATTCTTCTATCATCTAGGAGGTGCTTTGATGAACGTCATCTGTGACAAACAGCTTCTCGTGGAAGCGGTGGGCAACGTCTCCCGCGCGGTCTCCGCGAAAAACACCCTCGCGGCGCTCGAAGGCGTGCTGCTGCGCGCGCAGGACGGGCGGCTCTACCTGACCGGCTACGACCTCGAGCTCGCGATCTCCACGGCGATCGAGGCGAAGGTTATCGCGCCGGGCGAGATCGTCCTCTCCGCGCGGATCTTCCTCGACATGATCCGCCGGATGCCCAGCGAGACGATCAGCATCACCTCGGACGAAAAGATGCTGACGCTGATCAAGGGCTCCCTCACCGAGTACACCATCCTCGGCATCCCGGCGTCGGAATACCCCGAGCTGCCGGCGGTCAACCAGACCACCGAGATCAGCCTGCCGCAGGCGGCGCTCAAGAACATGATCAACCAGACCCTCTTCGCGGTGGCGGTGAGCGACAGCAAGCCGGTCCATACCGGCTCCCTCTTCGACATCAAGGGCGGGGAGCTGAACGTCGTGTCGGTCGACGGCTACCGCCTCGCCCTGCGGCGGGAGAAGGTTGCGTTCGACAGCGATTTTTCCTTCATCGTCCCCGGCAAATCCCTTTCCGAGGTGGCAAAGCTCCTCAGGGACGAGGAGGGCGACATTGAGATCGCCGTCTCAAAACGACATATTATCTTCAAGGCCGGGAGTTATAATGTAATATCCAGGCTGTTGGAGGGAGAATTCCTCGATTACCGGGCGGCCATCCCCGCGGGCGGGCAGACGACCGTCAAGATCAGCACGCGCGAGCTGATCGCCGCCATCGACCGCGCCTCCCTGCTCATTTCGGACAATATCAAAAGCCCCCTGCGGCTCAAATTCGAGGGCGGCGTGATCAAGATCTCCTGTTCGACCGCGATCGGCAAGGCGTACGACGAGATCACCTGCCAGCAGACGGGCGACGACGTGGAGATCGGCTTCAACAGCCGCTACATGCTCGACGCGCTCAAGGCGAGCGAATGTGACGAGATCCAGCTGCTCATCAACGGGGCGCTCTCCCCGATCAAGCTGGTTCCGCTCGAGGGGGACAGCTTCACCTTCCTCGTGCTGCCGGTGCGGCTCAAGTCGGAATGACCGGCGGAAGGGTGAAACGCGTATGAAGATTACGATCAGGCCCCCCTTTATCAAGCTGGACGCGCTTTTGAAATTTGCCGGCGCGGCCGAAACCGGCGGGCAGGCCAAGGAGCTCGTCGCCGCCGGGAAGGTGACGGTCAACGGGGAAACATGCACCATGCGGGGCAAAAAGATCTTCCCCGGCGACGTCGTAACCGCTGGAGATTCCGAAATCGAGGTTGTGTAGCAGGTGAAGATCAACCGCATCCGGATCAGCGATTTCCGCAATATCGCCTCGCTCGAGCTGGAGCTTTCGGACGGCGCCAACGTCGTCTATGGGGACAACGGGCAGGGCAAGACCAATTTTGTCGAGGCCGTGTGGCTTTTCACGGGGGCCAAGAGCTTCCGGGGCGCGAAGGACGGGCAGCTCGTCCGCTTCGGCGCGCCGCAGGCCGGGCTGGAGATGGAATTTTTCGCCGCCGGCCGCGATCAGCATGCCCGTGTGACCATCGAGGGAAGGCGCGGCGCGGCGCTCAACGAGATCCCGCTCAAATCCGCCGCCGAACTGGCGGGGCATTTCTGCGCGGTGGTCTTTTCGCCCACCCACCTCTCCCTCATCAAAAACGGACCGCTCGAAAAGCGCAAGTTCATCGACACGTCTATCTGCCAGATCAAGCCCAAGTATATCCACATCCTGAACCAGTACACCCGCGTGCTCGACCAGCGCAACCGCCTGCTCAAGGACATCGCCTATGAGACGAGCCTCTTCGACACGCTGGACGTCTGGGACGCGCGGCTGGCCTCCTTCGCGGCGGTGCTGATCAAGACGCGCGCCTCCTTCCTCGACCGCCTTTCCCCCTTCGCGCGGGAGACTTACGCGGGTATTTCCGGGGAAAAGGAGGCGCTCGGGCTGGAATACCAGTCGTCGCTCCGGTGCGACACGGCGCGCTCCATCCCCGAGATCGAGGAGCAGGTGCTTGAGGACCTGCGCGCCCACCGGGGGGAGGACATCCGCAGCCGGGTGACCGGGCTCGGCCCCCACCGGGACGACATTGCGGTCACCCTTGACGGCAACAGCGCGCGGGTGTTCGGGTCGCAGGGGCAGCAACGCTCCTGCGTGCTCGCCCTCAAGATGGCCGAGTGCGAAATCATCCGGGAGACGATCGGTGAATATCCCGTCGTCCTGCTCGACGACGTGATGAGCGAGCTGGACGCGGCGCGCCGCGACTACCTGCTCAACCATCTCAGCGGGCGGCAGCTCATCATGACCTGCTGCGACCGGGCGGACTTCAAGCACCTGACGAGCGGCGTCAGCGTCAAGCTGGAGGGCGGGCGCGTCCTCACGACCAGGAAATACGAGTAAAGGGGCGGGGAATATGTACCTGCATCTCGGACAGGACACGGTGGTGCGCACCGACGAGATCATCGGCATCTTCGATCTGGAGAACACCTCGATCTCAAAGATCACCAAGGAGTTTCTCGCCAAGTCGGAAAAGGGCGGGCTCGTTGTGAACGTCTCCTACGAGCTTCCGAAATCCTTTGTCATCTGCGGCAGGGGCCGCCGCAACCCGAAGGTCTACATCACGCAGATCTCCTCCGCGACCCTCAAAAAGCGGGCGGGCTTCGTGGACGGGCTGGCGAACATCGAACACGGATAACAGGCCGGAAACGGCTTTACCGGATATCATCGCCCGGACGGGCGGACACAAAGGCCCGCACGGGGCCGAAAGGAGCGGTTACAGTTGGATACAGTGGACAACAACCCGGCGGGAATCCCGACCGAGGAAGCAAATTACGACTCCTCGCAGATCCAGGTGCTCGAGGGGCTGGAGGCGGTACGCAAGCGGCCCGGCATGTACATCGGGTCGACGGGGCCGCGCGGCCTGCACCATTTGGTCTATGAGATTGTCGACAACTCGATCGACGAGGCGCTCGCGGGCTATTGCTCGATGATCGAGGTGGACCTGCTTCCCGGCGAGATCATCAAGGTCTCGGACAACGGCCGCGGCATCCCCGTCGGCACCCAGAGCCAGACCGGCCTTCCCGCCGTCACCGTCGTCTTCACCATCCTGCACGCGGGCGGCAAGTTCGGCGGCAGCGGCTACAAGGTGTCGGGCGGCCTGCACGGCGTGGGCGCGTCGGTCGTCAACGCCCTGTCCGAGTGGCTCGAGGTCGAGGTGTGCGACGGCGAGCACCGCTACTACCAGCGGTTCGAGCGCGGCAAGGAGTGCGCGCCGCTCGCGATCACCGGCGACACCGACCAGAAGGGCACCCAGGTGGCCTTCAAGGCCGACCCGGAGATCTTTGAGGAGGTCCTTTACGACTACGACACCCTGCTGCGCCGCCTGCGCGAGCAGGCGTTCCTCAACGCGGGGGTCTACATCGTCCTGCGCGACCAGCGCGGGACCGAGACGGTGGAGGAGCACCTCCACTACGAGGGAGGCATCCGCAGCTTCGTCGAGCACATCCACCAGCAGAAGGGCGTCGAGTCCCTGCACGACGAGGTCATCTACCTCGCGGCGCGGGAGGGGGACAACACCGCCGAGGTGGCGCTGCAGTATAACGACAGCTACACCGAGCTTCTGCTCTCCTTTGCGAACAACATCCACACGACGGACGGCGGCGCGCACGAGGTCGGGTTCAAGGCGGCGCTCACCCGCGTGATCAACGACTACGCCCGCCGCTACAACATCCTCAAGGACAACGACGAAAACCTCAAGGGCGAGGACGTGCGCGAGGGGCTGACCGCGATCATCTCGGTCAAGCTGACCGACGCGCAGTTCGAGGGCCAGACAAAGGCAAAGCTCGGCAACACGGCGGCGCGCACCTTGGTGGACACCCTCGTCTACGACAAGCTGACCACTTATTTTGAGGAAAATCCGACGGTCGCCCGCACGATCATCGATAAATCGCTGGGCGCCTCCCGGGCGCGCGAGGCCGCGCGCAGGGCGCGCGAGGTCGCCCGCCGCAAATCGGTGCTCGAGACCGCGTCGCTGCCCGGTAAGCTGGCCGACTGCTCCCAGCGGGGGCGCGACGGCACCGAGATCTACATCGTTGAGGGAGACTCGGCTGGCGGCTCGGCCAAGATGGGCCGCGACCGCAAATTCCAGGCGATCCTGCCCCTGTGGGGCAAGATGCTCAACGTGGAGAAGGCCCGGCTCGACAAGGTCTACGGCAACGACAAGCTCATGCCGATCGTCACCGCGCTGGGCACCGGCATCGGCGAGGAGTTCGACCTCGAAAAGCTCCGCTACGGCAAGATCATCATCATGGCCGATGCGGACGTCGACGGCTCCCACATCCGGACGCTGCTGCTCACCTTCTTCTTCCGTTACATGCGCCCGCTGATCGAGGAGGGGCACGTCTGCATCGCGCAGCCCCCGCTCTTCAAGATCAGCCGCGGCAAGCAGGTGCGCTACGCCTTCTCGGACAAGGAGCGGGACGACTATATCCGGGAGCTCTGCCCCGACGGCAACGGCAAATGCGACGTCCAGCGCTACAAGGGCCTCGGCGAGATGGACCCCGAGCAGCTGTGGGAGACGACGATGAATCCCGAAAACCGCACGATGATCCGGGTCCAGATGGAGGACGCGGTCAAGGCGGACGAGATTTTCACCATCCTGATGGGCGACAAGGTCGGCCCGCGCAGGGACTTTATCGAACAGAACGCGAAATACGTGCAGAACCTGGATATTTAACGTCTGGCAGAGAGGAGACGCACCATGCAGGAACAGGACAATTTTGAGACGCTGGAGGCCGCCGGGACGGTGGAGGAGGCCGCGGAGGCCATAGAGGAAGAGGCGGTCGTCAGCGACACCGGGGAAGAGCTCGCGCGGGAATTCCGGGCGGAGGCGGACGAGGGGGATGTGGACGCCGCGGAAAGCAGGCCGAAGGTCAAGAAGCTGTTTACGCTCAACTTCGCCCTTCCGCTGGAGGACTACCTGGATTTCTACCGCATCATGAACGCCGCGAACGTGAAGAAGAGCAAAAAGAAGATGACCATCATGGGCGCCGTCGAGATCGTCGTCGGCCTGCTGCTGGTCCTCTCGGTCGCAATGGGATATTCCAAGGCCACGCCCCTATCGTGGGTGCTGCTGGCCATCATCTTCCTGCTCGGCTTCCGCAGCCTCTTTTACTACAGGTTCTTCTACGAGCGGGCGCTCTCCAAGGCGGTCAACAGGGAGTACCAGAAAAACGCCTACCTGCGGGAAAAGATGCTGATCGACTTCTACCCCAACAAATGCGTCGAGCACATCCAGAACAAGACGGTCGAGACCTACTGGCACACGATCGATTCGGTCAAGGAGTCGGAGGGGCTGTTTTTGATCATGCTGGAGCCCCGCCGCTGCCTGCTCGTTCCGAAATCCCAGATCGAGCCGCAGATCGACGCGGTGGAGAAGTTCCTCGCGGAGATGTGCGAAAACTATGAAAAGCCGAGGTATCAGGTATGAGCGATGAAAAGAACCCGGTCGTGACCGGGGAGCAGGAGACGGAGGAGCAGGCCGTCCTCCGGGCGGACCCGGAGGAGCCCGCCGCCTCGGCGGAGGACGCCGGCGGGCCCGGGGCGGACGAGCTTGACGACGAATTCGACGACGATGAATACGAGCGCCGCCACGCCGAGGTCGACTACGGCCGGGTGGAGTTCTCCTATGAGACGCGAGAGGCGGACGTGCTCGACGGGGTCGAGATCTCCGACCGGAAGAACCGGGTCGACGCGCACCGCAACTTCCAGCTGCTCGGCGTGTTCGTCGTGATCTGGATGTTCTGGGGGGACCTCTTCAAAAACAACGGCACGCAGACCCTCGTCAGCTGGGTGATGGTGATCGCCGCGCTCGCGCTGCTCTTTTTGATCCTCAAGTTCCCCGCGAACAACAACCACAAATACGCGGCGCGGCTGAAGGAACACTCCCCCCGCTTCGAGCTCGCGGCCACCCGCGACGGCATCGACGTGCGCGAGGGGGGCGGCAAATACTACATCGCCTTCTCCGGCTCGTGCAGCGTCTACGACTACAAGGGCGTCTACGCGATCTGCTACGACAAGAACAAGGTCGTCGCCGTCCCCAAAAACCAGCTCGACGAGGCCACCGCCGAGCGCTTTTGCGGCGTGCTGCGCCAGGGGCTCGGCGACCGGTTCGAGAAGGTGGCCGAGGACACGCGGCGGCCCCTCTTCGGAAAGAGGAAATGAGTTTCCGGCGGAAATCCAGGCGGCCCGAATAGGAGATGATACAGATGAAGAAGGAAACCCATGATTCCAAGGACGACGTGTTCGATTCCGAACTGATCGAACAGCGTATGCATAACATCGACATCGAAAGCGAGATGAAGAAATCCTTCCTCGACTATTCGATGTCGGTCATCGTCAGCCGCGCGCTGCCCGACGTGCGCGACGGCTTAAAGCCGGTGCACCGGCGCATCCTCTACACCCTGCACGAAAACGGCCTCACCCCCGACAAGGCCTACCGCAAATGCGCCGACACGGTCGGCAGCGTGCTCGGCCGGTACCATCCGCACGGCGACGCGTCGGTCTACGACGCGATGGTGCGCCTGGCGCAGGACTTTTCGATGCGCTACCCGCTCGTTGACGGCCACGGCAACTTCGGCTCGGTCGACGGAGACCCGCCGGCCGCCTACCGGTATACCGAGAGCCGCATGAGCAGGATGTCCCTCTCCCTGCTAACCGACATCGAGAAGGACACCGTCGATTTCATGCCCAACTACGACGACCGCCTCAAGGAGCCGGTCGTGCTGCCCTCCCGCTTCCCCAATCTGCTCTGCAACGGGTCGACGGGCATCGCGGTGGGCATGGCGACGAACATCCCGCCCCACAACCTCGGCGAGGTGATCGACGCCGCCTGCATGCTGATCGACAACCCCGACGCCTCCCTCGAGGAGATCATGCAGCACATCAAGGGGCCGGACTTCCCGACCGGCGGCATCATCATGGGGCGGGCGGGCATCCGCGCGGCCTACGCCACCGGGCGCGGCAAGATCACCCTGCGCTCCCGCTGCGAGGTCGAGGAGATGCCCAACGGCCGCGAGCGGATCGTCGTCACCGAGATCCCCTACATGGTCAACAAGGCGCGGCTGATCGAGTCGATCGCCGACCTCGTCAAGGAAAAGCGGGTCGAGCAGATCTCCGACCTGCGTGACGAGAGCGACCGGGACGGCATGCGCATCGTCATCGAGCTGAAACGGGACGCCAACGCCCAGGTGGTGCTCAACCGCCTCTACTCCTACACCCAGCTCCAGGACACCGTCGGCGTCATCATGCTGGCGCTGTCGGGCGGGGTGCCCAAGGTCATGCCGGTCAAGGAGATCCTCACCCACTACATCGACTTCCAGGGCGAGGTCGTCATCCGCCGCACGAAGTACGACCTGCGCAAGGCGAAGGAGCGCGAACATATCCTCGAGGGCCTCAAGCTCGTCTGCGACAACACCGACGAGGTCATCTCGATCATCCGGCACTCGAAGGACGTGCCCGACGCGAAGCAGAACCTGATCGAACGGTTCGCCATCACCGATATCCAGGCGTCCGCCATCGTGGCGATGCGCATGGGCCAGCTCTCCGGCATGGAGCGGATCAAGATCGAGGAGGAGCTGGCCGCGATCCTCGAACGGGTGGCGGAATACGAGGCGATCCTCGGCGACTACGGCCGCGTCATGTCGATCGTCAAGGAGGAGCTCGGCGAGATCCGCCAGAAATACGCCGACGAACGCCGCACCGAAATCGTGGCGGTGAGCGGCGAGGTGGACATCGAGGATCTCATCCCGGTCGAGGACTGCGTCATCACCCTCACCCACTTCGGCTACCTCAAGCGGCAGCCGGTCGACGCCTACCGCACCCAGCGGCGCGGCGGCCGCGGCGTTTCGGGCATGACGAGGCGGGAGGAGGACTTTGTGGAGGAGCTCTTCATCTGCTCCACCCACGACTATATCATGTTCTTCACCTCCAAGGGCCGGTGCTTCCGGCTCAAGGGCTATGAGATCGGCGAGGGCTCCCGCACCTCGCGCGGCACCAACATCGTCAACCTCCTGCAGATGGATTCCGACGAGAAGGTGACGGCGCTCATCAAGGTGGGGGCGGACGAGTACGACATGGACGACCGCTACCTCGTGATGGTCACGCGCAGGGGCGTGATCAAGCGCACCCCGCTGTCGGCCTACCGCAACGTCCGCCGCATGGGGCTCATCGCGATCGGGCTGGACGACGGGGACGAACTCGCCTGGGTCCGCCAGACCGACGGCACCAGCGAGCTGATCGTCGCGACGCGGGGCGGCATGGCCATCCGCTTCGACGAGCAGGACGCGCGGCCCCTCTCCCGTTCGGCGCGCGGCGTGCGCGCGATCACGCTCGAGGAGGGCGACGAGGTCGTCGGCATGGCGCGGGTGCGCAAAAACGGCGACGCCACCGTGCTCACCGTGTCGGAGAGCGGGCTCGGCCGCCGCACCGAGGTCAGCCAGTACCGCCTGCAGAGCCGCGGCGGCAAGGGCATCCGCAACTACTACGTCGACCGCAACGGCCCCGTCGCGGGGGTCAAGATGGTGGACGGCGACGACGACGTGATCCTCATCACCGACGACGGCGTCATCATCCGCATCCCCGTACAGGAGATCACCGTGCAGTCCCGTTACGGCGGCGGCGTGCGCGCGATGCGCGTGGCGGAGGACAGCCGCGTGGTGACGCTGGCGCGCGCTCCCAAGGAGGAGGCCTCCGACGAGGAGGGTCCGGACGGGGAGCAGGACGGTCCCGCCGAAGAGGCGGCGCCGGAGGAGAGCGGTTCCTGAGCGTAAAACTGTCCCCGGAACGCGGGCAACCGCCCGCGTTCCGGGGACTTTTTGCGCGCAATTGGGAGGCATCCCGCAAAATTCGGCCGAAACGCCCGAAAGCTCTGTACAAGCCCGGGGATTTTCGATATAATTGTTTCGTATGGTAAAAAATAAGAAAAAATTACGTAAAATGAAGTGGTGAAACAACTTGGATATTTTCGGGTTTATCAGCCTGCTGGGCGGATTGGCAATGTTCCTCTACGGCATGTCGATGCTGGCGTCCGGCCTGGAGCGCGCGTCGGGCGGCCGTCTTGAGCGGACGCTTGAGAAGATGACCGACACGGTGATCAAGGGGGTCGCGCTCGGCGCGCTGGTCACGGCGGCCATCCAGTCCTCCTCCGCGACGACGGTCATCGTCGTCGGCCTCGTCAACGCGCAGGTCCTCAAGCTGCGCAACGCCATCGGCGTCATCATGGGCGCGAACATCGGTACCACGATCACCGCGCACATCCTGCGCCTGAGCGACCTGCAAACGGACAACTTCTTCCTCATGCTCCTGAAGCCCAAATCCCTCGCGCCGCTGGCGATGATCGTGGGCATCCTCTTCTTCATGTCCGCCAAGCGTGACCGGCAGAAGAACATCGGCATCATCCTGCTGGGGTTCGGGGTGCTCTTCACGGGGATGTTCGCGATGGAGGGTGCGGTCGCCCCGCTGAGCAACGAGCCCTGGTTCACCAGCCTATTCGCAACCTTCCGCAACCCGGTCATCGGCATTCTGGTGGGTACCTTCGTCACGGCGGCGATCCAGTCGTCGGCCGCGTCGATCGGTATTTTGCAGGCGCTGACCTCCACCGGGCTGATCACCTATTCGATGGCGTTTCCGATCATCATGGGCCAGAACATCGGCACCTGCATCACGCCGATCCTGGCGTCGATCGGCGCCTCCAAAAACGCGAAGCGCACCGCCGCCGTGCATGTGAGCTTCAACGTCCTGGGCACCATCATCTTTGTCATCGGCTGCTACACCTTCCAGCACTTTGTGGGCTTCTCCTTCTGGGACGCGCCGATCGACAAGGGCGGCATCGCGAACTTCCATACGATCTTCAACGTGACGGTGACGCTGCTCTTCATCCCGCTGGTCGGCCTGCTGGAGAAGATCGCGCGCACGCTTGTCCGCGACAAGCCGGGCGACCGCGACCAGGAGATCACGGCGATCACGCTGGACGAGCGCCTGCTCGTCTCCCCCGGCCTCGCCGTGGAGCACGCCCGCGAGGCGGTCGTGCAGATGGCGAACATCGCGCGGCAGAACTATCTGAGCGCGATCGGGCTGCTCTTCCAGTACGACCCCAAGGTGGTTGAACGGATCAACGAGAACGAGGACGTGGTGGACAAGCTCGAGGACCGCGTGGAGACCTACCTGCTGCGGCTGGGCGAGCGGGAGCTTTCGGACAGCGAAAACCGCAGCATCTCCGAGCTGCTGCACACCTGTGGCGAATTTGAGCGGGTGGCGGACCACGCGGAGAACATCTGCGAATGCGCGGACCGGATGTTTGAGACAAAGACGAAGTTCTCCAAGAAGGCCACCGAGGAGATGCAGACGATCTGCGAGGCGGTCAAGGAGATCCTCGACCTGGCGGTCGACGCCTTCCAGAATGTGGACCGCAGGGCGGCGGCGAGCATCGCGCCGCTCGAAGAGGTCGTGGACGAGATGGAGCAGCTTCTCAAGGATAAGCACATCGACCGCCTGCGGCGCGGTAAGTGCACGGTGGACGCGGCGTTCCCCTATGTGGAGGCGCTCTCGAACATCGAGCGGATCGCGGACCTCTGTTCCAACGTGGGCGAGTCGGTGCTCACCTACGACAGCCGGATGGAGGAGATCGACCGCCACGAGTACAAACGACTGCACGGCGACCAGCACGACAGCGGCTACCAGGCGCAGTACGCGGCCTTTACGGCGAAGTACTACGGTCGCCTGAAGAAGAAGGCGGTTTCGGAATAAGCAAAAGTTTCGTCCACCTTTTCAAAGGTGGCGGGTGAGAAAAAGGCCGGCGCTTCGATCGAAGCGCCGGCCTTTTTCGAGGGCGGAGCCCCCAGCCCGGGCCCGCAGGCCCTGCTGCAGGCGCATTTTGGGGGTTTGGGGGCCTCGCTGCGGCGAGCGGCGCGGGGCTCTGCCCCGCGGCTCCGCAGCTTTTTGAAAAAAGCCGGCAAAAACCTTTGGTCAGTCGTCGTCAGAGGAGCTCTGCGAGGAAGAGACGTCCGCCGGCGGCACGTAGGGCAGATCCCATTTGGCGATCTCCAAGCCCCGCGCGCGCACCTCGTCGATCAAATCGCCGAGGATCTCCGCGTTGTCGTGGCTCACCGCGTGCAGCAGATAGATCGCGCCCTCGTGGATGAACTTTTCCGTGCGCTCCCGCGCCGTGTCCACGCCCGGCTGGTTGTTCGGGTCCCAGTCCTTGTAGGCGAAGCTCCAGAGCACCGTCGTGTAGCCCGTCTGCTGGACCATGGCGAGCGTCTGCTCGCTGAACGCGCCCTCGGGCGGGCGGTAGAGGGTCATCTCATAGTCGAAGTTCTCCAGCATGTAGTCGTGGAGCTCCTTGATGTCCGCATAGGCGTCGTCGAGCGACTTCTGGGTCGGGCTCCAGTGGTGGCTGGTGTGGTTGCCCACGACATGCCCCTCGTCGATCATCCGCCGGACGAGGTCGGGGGAGGATTTCACAAACGGCAGGGTGACGAAGAAGACCGCGCTGACGTTTTTCTCTTTAAGTACATCGAGGATTTGCGGGGTGTAGCCGTTTTCATAGCCCTCGTCAAAGGTTAAGTAGAACTTTCCGCAGTCCGCCGGGGCGATAAAATAGGCGCCGTACTGGCCGTACTCCTCCTGGTGCACCTGCGGCTCGGTGGTGCGGTTTGCTTCGTCGACGAGCACGCCGGGGCCCCATTTGACCTGATCGCTGCCAAGAGCACCGATTTTGTCAAAATCGGTGCTCATGGTAGTGGTCACGGCGCTTTCGATATTGGACGCGACATCCGAGACGCCGTCCTCAATGTCGGATAGCAGATCATCCGGCTCGGAGGAAGACGGAGCCATGGAAGAAGCGGCCGGGGCCGAAGAGGGCGCGACGCTCGAGGAGGACGTATTGTCGTTCCGCGAGGTGCACGCAGTCAACGAAACGAGCATAACGAGCGCCAATGCCGTCGCGATGAACGCTTTGGTTGATTTCATTGGATTCTTCCTTTCACATTTGAACTGGGAAACCAGCATAAACCGGTGAAATAACGTGGTTATTTCGCAGTTATTGTATGCATCCGCGCCAAAAATAACAGCCCGGAAACAAGGAATGATTTCCCAAAACAAAAGTTTTTGTGCGCGTTCAGAGCTTTCCGGCCTGCCGCAGCGCGTAAAATTTCAAAATGCCGAGCTGGGTTTTCGCGTCGGGAATTTCCCCGTCGAGCACCATCTGCACCGCTTTTTCCACCGGGATGCGGCGGACGGTCAAAAACTCGTCCTCGTCGAGGTGCTGCCGGGTGGGGCGCAGCCCGGTCGCGTAAAAGATATGAATGATTTCGGTGTCGTAGGCGCAGGTGGGGTACATCTTCGCCAGCGGCTGGAAGAGGTCGGCGGCGCAGCCGCATTCCTCCCCGAGCTCCCGCATGCCGCATTCGGCGGGGTTCTCCCCCTTCTCCAGCTTGCCGGCGGGCAGCTCGAGCAGCACGGCCCCAAACGGGTAGCGGAACTGCGACACAAAGAGGATATTGCCGTTCTCGTCGAGCGCGAGCACCGCCACGCCGCCCGAGTGGTCGACCACCTCGCGCGCCGCGGTCGAGCCGTTTTCCAGTTCCACCATATCCCGCCGCAGGCTCAGGATCCTGCCTTCATAAATCACCCGTGAATCGATCGTTTTCTCATAGTGGGCCATATCCCATGTTCCTCCTGTATCTCAGTTCCAATTTGATTCTCCAGACACGCCGCCCCTGCGGCGTTTTTTCCGGCTTGCCCGCCGTACTAATACGAGCCCTGCGCCACATAGACTGGGCTTAGAGGTGAGACGGCATGTTTGACGGATTTTACAGGGAGCCTCCCAGCTACGACAACATCCGCCGCGCGGTGTGCGAGCTCAAGGAACGGTTAGGTTTTTATACAAGGGCATAATTATAAAACACAACAAAACCGAGCCAACCTACACTAAAACGTCGCTATTTCTTTGTGAAAAGCGACGTTTTTTTATGGCCCGGACTGAGAAAGGAGTGGTGGCAACCATATAATCTAAAAAAGAAAGGGGGAAGTTTTTTCGTTAGCCAGGCTGAGAGGTCTGGCTTTTTTTCATTTCAAAACAAGGAGGTTAGCGAATGGCAGATGACAAACTGAAAGCAGGCCCGGAGTCCCCTGGCGAGGGCTCTGTTGGGGATGCTCAAACTGTGACGAAGCCCCCTGTCCCGGAAACGGTAGAGGAGCCCGCAGCTGGCACCGGCCCGGTACGCCAGCCGGAACAGTCTGTTACCCCTGGAATGGGCGGGGATGTTCCAGCCCAGCCTGCGCCGCAGGTTGAAGCTGATAAGGTGGAAAAATCCCCCGACCAGGATAAAAAAGTGGAACCGGAGGAAAAGACGGCAAAACGCCGGGGCCGTCCCCCCAAGGAGCAGGATTCTCCCCAGGGGGACAAACCGGAAAAGGGGCCGGAGCCCCGCACAGGCCGCCCGGCAAAGGCTGACAAGGCGGCCCGTGGCAAGTCCCCGTCCCCAGCTCTGGACAAAGTGTCCAGAGGTAAGGAACAAGAGCTTACCCCCGCCCAGCGCGGAGGAAAAACACGCCGGGAACGCAATCAAAATGTGAAAGATTTTTTGGCGGGCAAGCGTGAAACTCCCTTTGCCGATGGTAAGCAGCCGCCTAAATCCACTAAGGGCGCCCCGGTCAAGGAGGCGGAGGCCCCCGCCCCGGAGATCAAGCTGCCGCCCACGCCGGAGGTGCCGCCCCGCCCGGTGGAGCAGGGAAAAATCGTCTATTTGAAGCTGTCAGAGCTTCATCCATTCCATACCTTGCGGGATCACCCCTTTAAGGTGCAGGACGATAAGGCGATGGACGATCTGGTGGGAACGATCAAGGAACACGGCATAATGACCCCCGCTACCGTCCGCCCGGAAAAGGACGGCAAGGGCTATGAGATCATCGCGGGCCACCGCCGCTGTCATGGTGGTGAACGGGCTGGACTGGATGAAATTCCCTGCATTGTCCGCGAGATGACCGATCTTGAGGCTGTCCGTGAAATGAAGAACAGCAACAAGCAGCGGGGCGACCCTCTCCCCAGCGAATTGGCAAAGCTCCTGGATTTGGAGCTGGAGGCCATCAAGCGCCAGGGGGCCCGGCCCAAAAATGACAAGGAGGCGGAGGCCCTGGGCAAGCTCTCGGTGGAGATCGTGGGCAAGGAGCACGATATGAACTATAAAAAGGTGCTCCGCTATGTTCGCCTTAACCATCTTGTCCCGGAGCTTCTGGAAAAGGTGGACGCAAAAAGCATGGGCTTTATGCCTGCTGTGGAGCTGTCGTATATCAAGCCGGAAAACCAGCGGCTGATCGCCGTGTCCATTGATGGGGAGCAGTCCTCCCCCTCGGTCAAACAGGCAAAACGGCTCCGGGAGCTTGACCAGGAGGGCCTGCTCAACGGCGATGTCATTGACGGTATTTTGAGCGAAGAAAAAAGGGAGGTTGACAACGTGATCATCAGTACCGACGAACTCAACAAGTATTTCGGCAAGGAGGTCACTCCTGCCAAAATGAAGGAGCAGATCATGGCCCTGCTGGACGAGTGGAAAGAGAAACAGCCGCCCGAACTGGCAAAGCCGGAGAAGAAAAACGAGCTCGACAAGTGACCGGGCCCCGCTTCTGGACACTTTGTCCAGAGGTACGCGCCCTGCGCTTGGGATGGGCTCTGCGGTGATATATCCCCCGTCGCCGGGGTTTATGCTGCACAGCCGGGAGTGGGCCGTCAAGGGGCGGAACGCCCGCCGCATTTTGCGGTGGCCTGCCCTTTACGGTCTGCCCCGGCTGTGCTATTTCCCCGGCAAGCGGCGGGGGTATATCCTCCAGAGCCGCCCCCTTTCCCTGGATAGGGAAAGGGCGGGGGGATAGGGTTGACCCCCTACCTATTATATATAGAAAAGAAACGGAGGTTTTGATTATGAAGCGACCCCTTGCGTATGTGACCGCCGCATGGCGCGGCGGCGAGTGCGAGGTCATGGAGCAGGCAGCTAAATACTGCCGCATTGTCTATGATGCGGGATATTCCCCCATCTGCCCTATGCTCTATCTGCCGCTGTTCCTCAATGACGCGGTGCCGGAGGAGCATAAAAGCGGTATTGATATGGGGCGCGACCTGCTCCGGCGCTCCCGCGTGCTGGTGGTATGCGGGAGCTATGTCGATGAAGCGGTAAAAAATGACATCGCTGTGGCCCAGCGGCTGGGGATCACCGCCACCACCCTGGACGGCATCCTCACCGTCAAGGGCCAGAGGCGGCGCTGATATGGCGTTCATTGAGGCGTATGTCACTAACCTGGGGAAATACAACGAGGGTGAGCTGGCAAGTGAGCCGTTGAAATTCCCCACGACTACCGAGGAAGTACAGGCGCTCCTTAAACGGATTGGCGTTGACAATATCCAGTATGAGGAGATTTTTATTGCCGACTATGGCGGCGATCTGCCGGAACTCAACGCCTGCCTGGGAGAATACGAAAGCATTGACGAGCTCAACCATCTGGCCTGCCTGCTCTCCGAGCTGGATAAAAGCGATTTGGAAAAGTTTGAGGCGGCTGTTGCCAGCGGCGAGCATACCTCCGGCGTGGGCGACCTCATCAATCTGGTGGAAAATCTGGATTGCTACGATTTCTATATCGGCGTGTCTGATGATGAAACCCTGGGCCGCATTTACGCGGAGGACATGGAACTAATCAACATTCCCGAAAACCTGCGGGATTATTTCGATTATGAGGCGTATGGCCGGGATATGCGGATCAATGAGGATGGCGGGTTTGTCAAAGGCGGTTTTTTCCTCCCCAACGGCAGCCAGTTTATTGAATACTACCACGGGCTGGAGGACATTCCAGACGATCACAAGGTTTTTGCTTATCCGCAGCTTTCCATCCGGGAGCAGATGGCGGCTTATAAAGAAGTCATTGACCGTTTTCCCCAGGCGGCGGAACGCCCCCGCCCGGAGCAAGGCCATACAGACCGATAGCGGCACTTCTGGACACATTGTCCAGAGGTGCTTTTTTCGTGTGGAAGGAGGGATAAGGGCTGATAGACGAGGACGTTTCCAGACGTACCATAGCAGTATCTATTAAGGCAAGCAAGCTCACGGCGCGGGGGCTTGCCTATGTTCTCCAGGCGGTAGGCCGGAAGATCGCCAAACACCACCGGGCCAAGCAGACGCCCCACGGCAGGCAGACGGTGGGGCAGCTCATGGGCCACGGGGCCGCCACCAACAGTATCGAGGTGGAGGCCCCGGCCCTCTTTGACCGGGTGGCCCGGAAATGGAATGTGGACTACGCCTTTTATCAAGTCGCGCCGGATAAGCACTTGCTGTTCTTCAAGGCGGGGCAGGCCGACGCGATCACAGCCTGTTTCTCCGAGTATTCCAAACAGCTGCTAAAGCGCACCAAATCCGCAAAAGCCCCCATCCGGGAGCAGATCAAGGAGGCCGCCGCAGAAGCGGCCCGCCAGCCCGCCCAAAAGCTGGAACGCGCAAAGGAGGCGGTGCATGAGGACAGGTAGCGTCAAAAAATATGTGATACCAAACATCCCCTATTTGTTTGTGTTGTGGGCCTGCCTAAAGCTGGGGACAGCCTACCGGCTGGCCGCTGGCGCGGATTTCCCCCATAAGCTCATGGGCCTGGGGCAGACGGTAGGCCCGGCCTTTGCCGACCTTGCGCCGGGGCTTGATCCCTTTGACTGGCTTGTTGGCATTGTGGGCGCGGTGGGCTTCCGGCTGCTGATCTACTTCAAGAGCAAGAACGCAAAGAAATTCCGGCGGGATGAGGAGTTCGGGAGCGCCCGTTGGGGCGGGCCTAAAGATATAGCCCCTTTCGTCGATCCCGTCTTTGAAAACAATGTCATCCTCACCGGGACGGAGCTTCTTACCATGAACACCCGCCCCAAAAATCCGGCCAACGCCCGCAACCTCAACGCCTGTGTGATCGGTTCGTCCGGCTCCGGCAAAACGCGGTTCTGGCTCACCCCGCAGCTTCTCCAGGCCAGCGCGAAGAAAAAGGGCGGGTGCAGCTTTGTGGTGGTCGATCCAAAGGGCGGGGTTCTCTCCCAGGTGGGGGCTTTCCTGCAACGGAGGGGTTATCGGATCAAGGTGTTCAATTCCATTGACTTCACAAAATCCATGCACTATAACCCCCTGTCGTATATCCGCAACGAGGCCGACATTCTAAAGTTTGTTGATACCCTCATCGCCAACACCAAAGGCGAGGGCAAGGAGGGTGATCCATTTTGGACAAAGGCGGAAACGCTTTTGTACTGCGCCCTTATCGCCTATATCATTTTCGAGGGCCCCGCCGAGGATCGGAATATGAATACCCTGGTGGATATGATCTCCGGCATGGAGGTGAAAGAGGACAACGAAAACTTTATGAACGCGGTGGACTATATGTTCAAGGGCCTGGAAAAGCGCAAGCCGGATTGCTTTGCGGTAAAGCAGTACAAAAAGTACAAATTAGCCAGCGGTGTTGTATGCTCTAAAAGACTTCTTAATCAATCGGTTGGGAAGTCTCTTAGAACACACAACCTAAAACCGAAGAAAGGAGCGCAAGCTATGAGAAAAAACGAGAAAATCACAGCTCTGTACGAACGATTGAGCCGTGATGACTTTGGCAAAGATGATGACCAACAGCGTGAGAGCAATTCCATTTCCAATCAAAAAGCTATGTTGGAAGAGTTCGCCGCCCGGCAGGGCTTTACAAACATTGTCCATTTCACGGACGATGGCATTAGTGGTACTTGCTTTGACCGTCCCGGATTTTTGGCAATGATGAAAGAAGTGGAAGCCGGGAATGTGGAGTACCTGTGTATCAAGGACATGAGCCGCATGGGTCGTGACTATCTGAAAGTCGGTCAGATTATGGAAATCCTGCGTCAGCGTGGCGTTCGCCTTATCGCCATCAATGACGGCGTGGACAGTGCCAGAGGGGACGATGATTTTACCCCTTTCCGCAACATCATGAACGAGTATTATGCCAGAGACACCAGCCGTAAAATCCGTTCCACTTTCCAGTCCAAAGGCAAGTCCGGCAAGCACCTCACAGGCACGGTCATTTACGGCTATCTCTGGAACGAAGCCAGAGACCAATGGCTGGTTGACCCCGAAGCCGCAGAGGTGGTCAAGCGCATCTTTTCCATGACGATTGACGGCTACGGTCCGTATCAGATCGCCAGCAAGCTGAAAGAAGAAAAAGTCCTCATTCCGTCCGCTTACCTTGCCCGGCACGGCGAGGGCGTGAACAAAAACAAGACTTTCAAAGATGTGTACGGTTGGGGTTCTTCCACCATCTGCAACATTCTTGAAAAGCGTGAGTATCTGGGACACACCATCAACTTCAAGACCCGAAAGCACTTCAAGGACAAGAAAAGCCATTATGTTCCGGAGGACGAATGGACAATTTTCGAGAATACCCATGATCCTATCATTGACCAGCAGACCTTTGACCTTGTGCAGAAAATCCGTGGGAATGTCAGACGCTACCCGGACGGCTGGGGCGAAGCAGCTCCCCTCACGGGCTTGCTCTATTGTGCCGATTGCGGCGGCAAGATGTATGTCCACCGCACCAATAACGGCAAGCGCATTTCTCAATACACCTGCTCACAGTACACCAAAGTTCCTTGCGGAACGCTCTGCAAGACCCAGCACCGTATCAATGAAGATGTGGTACTGTCCCTTGTCTCTGAAATGCTGAAAGCCATTGCCGAGTATGCGAAGCATGACAGAGCCGAGTTTGTCCGTGTGGTGCAGGAAGCGCAGTCCAGCCAGCAGACCACAGAGGTCAGGAAACAGCGGACACGCCTTGCCACAGCAAAGCAGAGAGTTTCCGAGCTGGAAGTCCTGCTCTGCAAAATCTATGAGGATAACATTTTAGGCAAGCTGTCCGACAGCAGATACGCCACTCTGGACGCTCAATACGAAAAGGAACAGACCGAGCTTACCGCTGAAATCTCTGTTCTGGAAAAGGCAGTCAAGAGCTATGAGAAGCATGAAAAGGACGCTGACCGTTTTATCGCTCTGATTGACAAATATGAGAACTTCGACAAGCTGACCATTGCCATGCTCAACGAGTTTATCGAGAAAATCCTTGTGCATGAGCGTGACCGCAAAGGCAGTATACAGACCACACAGGAGGTCGAGATTTACTTCAATTTTGTCGGGCGATTTGTTCCCCCGGCGTTTGGAGAAGTTGAGCTGACCCCGGAAGAATTAGAGGAAATCCGCAAGCGTGAGGAACGCAAGGACAGGCTTCATCAGAACTACTTGAAGCGGAAAGCCAGCGGAGCGCAGAAGCGATACGAGGACAAAATCAAGAAGCGGAAAAAGGCGGAAATCGAAGCCAAGAAAGCCGCCATTCGTGCGGAGGACATTGCAAAGGGAGTGTTCGTCCCTGTCAGCAGTTTACCGCAGAGAGAGCCGATGAAAGGAGTACAAACAGCATGAATATCACTTACACACAGAACGGAGATTACCTTATCCCGAACATCGTTATCCGCAAGACCAAGCCCCTCGGACACTACGGCAGACTTCGCAAGGCGTATCTGGAAAATGCACCGTCCGATACTGTTCAATGAGCTGGTGTTATCAGATAAGCTTTTTGAGCATTGCGCCGAGATTGACGAAGCGGCACGAAACCGAATAGAGCTGATCGTGCGGTCACTGGCAGAGCAAAACGGCGTGACCGAACAGCTGAAAGCCGAAAATCAGATGGAGTGGGTACGGCAGATGAACGCTTGCAAGGCACAGGCAGAGGAAGTTGTGAAAGCGGAATTGATTTATGATTGAGCGAGGAAGTCCGGGCAGAAAACTGTTCGGACTTTTCTCATATCTCACAAAAGTTGAGGTAGAATTGTTCACAAGTTTTATGGTATAATTTGAACACGAAATTGAGCAACAAATTTATAAAGGAGAATATGGATGAAGCTGTTTTTATGTTCGCACTTTTCAAGTGTAGGAAGTTTGATAAAAGAAGAAATTGATAACAAGAAAGTCGCATTCATTCCCACGCCGTCTGCAAGCTGACGGACGTAGACCCGGACACGGGCTGCAAGGAATTTGAGATTGAAAAGGGACGCTTCTCTTTCCGGCTGACCGCCCCATACAGAGAGGAACGCCGCAGCGCGGCGAGCGAAGCGGCGAAAAACGAATAAAAGGGTTTTAGGGCTTCGTTGATTGTTGCGTTGGCACCCCCACCGCAATGGTAGTGCCCTTCTCGGAACTTTCCTCCACCCAAACGGAGCCGCCGTGGAGGTCGGCGATCTCCCATACCAGCGAGAGCCCCAGTCCCGCACCGCCGTACTCGCGGCTGCGGGACTTATCCACCCGGAAAAAGGGCTGGAAGATGCTCTGCTGATACTTCTCCGGAATGCCGCAGCCGGTATCGGAAACGCGAATCAGGAGTTTTTCCGTTTCCTGTGTGACACAGACCCGCACCGAGCCGCCCGGCCGGTTGTACTTGACAGCATTCTCCGTCAGGTTGAAGATCAGCCGGTAGATCAGTGCATCGCTGCCGGTCATAATGCCGTCGCCCTCCGCCGTCAGCGTGACGCCGAGCTTATCTGAGAGCGGCGCAAGATCTGTGAAGATCTCCTCAATCATGGGAGCGAGCTGGATCCGCTCGTTCCGCGCCACCTGCCGCAGATTGCTCATCTCCAGCAGTGTCCTGGTCAGCTGTATCAGCCGTTCCGTCTGCTCACGCAAAAGCGTGAGGAACTCCGCCGTCTCCGGTCGCACATCAGGATGCTCCGCGGAAAACAGCTCCAACTGCGCCTGCATTAGTGCCAGTGGCGTGCGCAGTTCGTGGGCCGCGTTGCCGGTGAACTGCCGCTGGGCGGCAAAGGCATTGTTCAGCCGCTCCAGCATCTGGTTGAACGAGCGGCTCAGCTGCTGAAATTCTGGAATGACGTCTTCATCGATCCTCATATCGGCAAGATTGTTCAGCTGCACCTGCTCCACCTGCGAGGCAAAACTGCGCAGGGGCTTGAGCGCACGTCCGCTGACAAAATAGGTCAGAATGCCGCTGAGCAGCGTTACCGCAGCCGTGATGTACCAGTTGGTGGTGCGGAAGCGCCCCTGCGCCCCATCGATGACGATGGTCAGCTCCTCGTCGGGCGCTATGAGCTGCGGGTCAAAGCTCGCCGCTTCGCCCTCATTCAGGATTACCGTGCTGCCGCCCTGTAAGCTGTCCGCAATGGTGTCCATATAGTACACGCCGGAGGAGCAGAGCAGCAGATTCATGATTACGCAGGTGGCACCGATGAGCAGGACGGTCATCAGGGTGATGCGCCATTGCAAGGAAAGATGCTTCATGCTTCCTCGCCCCCCATCAGATAGCCCTCGCCGATGCGGTTGCGGATGGGATCATAACCCAGCGCGGCGCGGAGCTTTTTGCGCAGGGCGGAGATGTGGACGCGAATGGAATTGCTGAAGCTGTCCACGCTGTTGTCCCAAACGTGATCCATCAGCTCCTCCTGGCTCACGGGCCGCCCCTGATGCACCATCAGGTATTCAAGTATCCCTGTTTCCTTGCGGGTGAGCGTCAGCGTCTGCCCGTTGACGGCGGCGGTACGGGAGCGGGTGTCAAAGGTCAGCTCACCGCAGATCAGCAGCACATCCTGCTGGGTGAACTGCCGCAGGGTCAGGCTGCGAATGCGAGCCTCCAGTTCGGCAAGATGAAAGGGCTTTGCCAGATAGTCGTTGGCTCCCGCGTCCAGTCCCTCCACCTTGTCCTCCACCTCACCCCGGGCGGAGAGGATCAGTACTTTTGTCTCCCGGTCGGTCTGCCGCAGGGTGCGCAGCACTGTCATGCCGTCCTTCCCCGGCAGGTTCAGATCCAGCAGTACCAGATCGTAGCGCTCCACGCCCAGAAGCGCCAGCGCCTTTTCCCCATCATAGCAGTAGTCCACGCTGTAGGCCAGCCGCCGCAGGCTGCGGACGATGGTTTCGCACAGGGCGCGTTCATCTTCAATTACTAAAAGGTGCATAAGAGCCCTCCTTCTTTATTCATTTTCATGTTGTTTTTAATTATAGCAAACCCAGATAAAGTTTGCATTAAATTTTCGTTCTTAACAAGGACTTTAACTCTCTTGCGTTATGATGGTAGCAGAAAAAGTGAAAGGGTGATGGAATTGAGCCATGTAAAAAAAACGGCGGCGCAGGCCTTGTTGCTGGTTGTGGGTATCGCCATGTTGTGCTTCGGCGTATGGCGCGGTGAGGCGGCGACGGTGCTGAGCAAAGCAATCAAACTATGTCTGGAGTGTGTGGGCA
>NZ_JANFZX010000028.1:0-34311 GCF_024461615.1 Anaerotruncus sp. DFI.9.16 | reverse complement strand
CCCCCCCCCCCCCCCCCCCCCCCCCCCCCCCCCCCCCCCCCCCCCCCCCCCCCGCGGCAGAGGAACGATTTGATTACTCGACAGTCGCGTACATGAAGTAGAAGTAGCCGAGCGGGGAATGCCAGAAGCCCTTGACCTTCGGGTTGAGCAGGTAGAACTCGCTGTAGAACGCCACCGGGATCGCGCCCGCCTCGTCCATCAGGAGCTGCTCCGCCTGGTGCATCGAATCGAACCGGACGTTCGCGTCACCGGTGGTGCGGGCGGTCTCCATCAGCTTGTCGTACTCGGGATTGCTGTATTTGCCGTCGTTGTTGCCGTTGGTGGTGGTGAACAGGTCGAGCATGCTCGACGGATCGTTGTAGTCGAAGACCCAGCCGTTACGGGCGATGTCGTAGTTGCCCTGGCGGCGGTCGGCGGTGACGACCGCCCAGTCGGCGACCTGAACGTTCAGCTTGACGCCCAGCTCGGCCCACATCTGCTGGAGCGCCTCGGCGACCGGCTTGTGATAGCCCTGCTGGTTGGTGAAGTACTCAATCTCGCGCAGGCCCTCGCCGTTCGGATAACCGGCCTCCGCCATGAGCTGCTTGGCCTTTTCAAGGTTGCCCTCATAGTCGTTCGGGTCGATGAAGAGCGGGCTGTTGTCGATGAAGGGGGTCTTGCCGTCCGCGTCGAGCAGGCCGGGGCCGACAAACGCGGTCGCCGGGGTGTAGGTGCCCTGCATGACGGTGTTGGCGATATAGTTGCGGTCGATCGCGAGGCTCAGCGCCTGGCGGAGCTTCGCGTTGTCAAACGGCTCACGCTTGGTGTTGAGGCTGATATAGTAGGTGCCCATGAGGTCGTCGAGGTGGAAGTCCTCGGTCTCGCGCAGGGCGGGGATCTCCTGGGAGGGCAGGTCCTTGGCGCAGACGATCTCGCCGCTCTGGTAGGCGGTGAGCACCGCGTTCGGGTCCTCGATGAGCAGGAACTTGATCGTGTCGCTGCCGAGCGCGTCATAGTTCCAGTAGTTCTCGTTCTTCGCGTACTTGATGTACTCGCCGGGGGTCCATTCGATCATCTTGTACGGGCCGTTGCTGATATAGCTGGAGACCTGGGTGGCCCACGCCTCGCCGTTGGCCTCGACCATATCCTTGCGCACGGGGACGTAGGTCGGGAAGGCGAGCAGCTGGGTGAAATAGCCGCAGGGAGCGGCCAGCGTGACGGTGAGGGTCTTGTCGTCGGTCGCCTTGACCTGCAGCGCGTCGAAATCGCCGGCGGCGGCAGCGTCGTAGCCCGCGATGACGTTGAAGAACTCACCGTAGGGGGCGGCGGTGTCGGGGGAGACGGCGCGTTTCCACGACCACTCGAAGTCGGCCGCGGTCAGCGGCTGGCCGTCGCTCCATTTGAGGCCGTCGCGCAGGTGGAAGGTCCAGTTGAGGCCGTCGTCGGAGACCTCGTAGGTCTCGGCCTGTCCGGGGACGACCGCGCCGCCCTGGTCGAGCGTCATAAGGCCCTCGAACGCGTGGATGATGAGGCTCGCGCCGTCAACCGCGCTGTTGAGCGCCGGGTCGATCGTCTCGGGGTCGGGTCCGATGCAGACCGCCAGCTCGCTGCCGGCAGGCTGGTTGTCCGTCGACGGGGTGGTGGCATCCGTTCCGGACGGATTCTCCGTCTTGGGTCCGCAGCCGCTGAACGCCAGTGAGAAAATCATCACGACTGCCAGGGCTAGTGCCAGTTTCTTCATGCTTTTTTTCCTCCTCTTCATTTTGCATACCGTGGGCATGCGTACGGAGCCCTCAAGCCGGCGGCGCTGCGGCCGCCCGCGCGGTCTTCCGCGGCGTCCTTCCCGGACGCGCGGCGGTAACAAAAGGAATGATCGCTCGTTTTACGAGCGATCAAAAACAGCGGATATCCGCTGTTTTTGTCCAGGATTCTGTTTCCGCCGGGAGTGCGCGCGGCCCTTCGGCCGGCATGAGATCGCCTTTTATTATACACGCATCCGGCCGGTCATGCAAGGCATGTCTCCGGTTTGTAACCTATTTTTGCCGTTTTTCCTCTATTTTACCTGCTCCAGGTTGTGGCAGGCAGCGTAATGGCCGGGGGAAACCTCGCGGAAGGCGGGCTCCTCCTGCGCGCACCGTTCGGTCGCGTAGGGGCAGCGGGTGCGGAACCGGCAGCCGCTGGGCGGGTTCACCGGGCTGGGCACGTCCCCCTCGAGCACGATGCGCTGGCGGGTGCGGCTCAGCTTGGGGTCGGCCACGGGGATCGCCGAAATGAGCGACCGGGTATACGGGTGCACGCTGTGGAAGGTCAGCTCGCTGCTGTCCGCCAGCTCGACCAGCTTGCCCAGATACATGACGCCGATGCGGTTGGAGATATGCTTGACGACCGACAGGTCGTGCGCGATAAACAGGTAGGTCAGCCCCATCTGCTCCTGGAGTTCCTCGAACATGTTGACGACCTGCGCCTGGATCGAAACGTCGAGCGCGGAGATCGGCTCGTCGCAGACGATGAACTCGGGGTCGACTGCGAGCGCGCGGGCGATGCCGACGCGCTGCCGCTGCCCGCCCGAAAACTCATGCGGATAGCGGTTGGCGTGCTCCGAGTTGAGCCCGACCCGCCGCAGCATCTCGATGATCCGGTCGTGCCGCTCCTGCTTGCTTTTGCAGAGCTTGTGGATGTCGATCGCCTCGCCGATGATGTCCCCGACCGTCATGCGCGGGTCGAGGCTCGCGTAGGGGTCCTGGAAGACGATCTGCATCCTGCGCCGGTAGGGCATCATGTTCACGGCCGTCTTCGGCCCGCAGACCGCCCTGCCGGCGGCGTCCTTTTGGGGCTCGCCGTTTTCATCCGTCAGCGGAACGTCGCCGCTGTCAAAGATCGGCTTTCCGTCGTAGACGATGCGCCCGCTCGTCGGCTCATAGAGCCGCAGCAGGGTGCGCCCGGTGGTCGTCTTGCCGCAGCCCGACTCGCCCACCAGGCCGAGCGTCTCCCCCTTTTCGATGTAGAAGGAGACGTCGTCGACCGCCTTGACCACGCGGTTTTCAAAGAGCTTGCCGCCCGCGACGGGGAAATACTGCTTCAAATGCTCCACCTGGATCAGCTTGCTCATTGTTTCTCCCCTCCCGCCGCTTTTTCAAACTCCCGCTTCTGGATCAGCCAGCAGGCGCTGTAATGGGTGTCGCTCAGGTCGGTGTAGGGGGGCATCTCCCGCAGGCAGATCTTCATGCAGGCGCCGCAGCGGGGCGCGAAGGGGCAGCCCTTCGGCGGGTTGAGCATGTCCACCGGCGTACCCTCGATGGGCACCAGCTTTTCGTGCGTCTCGCTGGTCAGCTTGGGGATGCTGCGCAGAAGGCCCTTGGTGTATTCGTGCGCCGTCTCGTAGAAGATCTCGTCCACCGTGCCGTACTCGACGATCTTGCCCGCGTACATGACGGCGATCTTTTCGCACATGCTCGAGACGATGCCCAAATCGTGCGTAATCATGATGATGCTCATGCCGAGCTTCTCCCGCAGCTCGATCATGAGCTCGAGGATCTGCGCCTGGATGGTCACGTCGAGCGCGGTGGTCGGCTCGTCGGCGATGAGCAGCTTGGGCTCGCAGGCGAGCGCGATCGCGATCATGACGCGCTGGCGCATGCCGCCCGAAAGCTCGTGCGGGTACTGCTTGAGGCGCTTTTCCGGCTCGTTGATGCCCACCAGCGTCAGCAGCTCCGTGGCGCGCGCACGCGCCTCGGCCTTGCTCTTTTTGGTGTGCAGGCGGATGACCTCGCAGATCTGGTTGCCGATCGTATAGACCGGGTTGAGGCTCGTCATCGGGTCCTGGAAGATGATCGACACCTCGTTGCCGCGGATCCTGCGCATCTCCTTTTCCGACATCTGGTCGATGCGGTGGCCGTTGAACTCGATCGAGCCGCCGATGAGGCGTCCCGGATGCGCGGTCAGCCCCATCACCGAATAGGAGGTGACCGACTTGCCCGAGCCCGATTCGCCCACGATGCCCAGCACGTCCCCCTCCTTCATCGAGAAGGAGACGCCGCCCAGGGCCTTGACCTCGCCCGCGGGGGTAAAGAAGGAGAGGCGTTCATCTTTGATATCCAACAGGTTTCCCATAAAAATCCTCTCCTTTCTATTCTTTCATCTTGGGGTCGAAGGCGTCCCGCAGGCCGTCCCCGAGGAGGTTGAAGCTGAGGATGATGATGCTGATGAGCAGCGCCGGCGCGAGCAGCCGGTAGGGGTAGGACTGCAGGCCGTTGAGCGCGTCGTTGGCGAGCGAGCCGAGCGAAGGCATCGGCACCGCGACGCCGATGCCGAGGAAGCTCAGAAAGCTCTCGGTAAAGATCGCCGACGGGATCTGAAGGGTGGTGGTGACGATGAGGGTGCCGATGCAGTTGGTGAGCAGGTGCTTGCGGATGATGCGGCCGCTGCTCGCGCCGAGCGCGCGGGCGGCGGTGACGTATTCCTGCTCCTTGAGCTGCAAAATCTGGCTGCGCACGATGCGCGCCATGCCGACCCAGTAGAGCAGCGCGAAGACGATGAAGATGCTCGTCAGATTGACGCCCACCGCCGCGATCCAGCCGAAGCCCGGCTGCTCGGCGAGGTTTTGCAGCGGATATTTCAGCGTGACCGCCAGCAGGATGATGATCAGGATGTCCGGCACCGTGTAGATGATGTCGACGATGCGCATCATGATGATGTCCACCCATCCGCCGAAGAAGCCGGCGACCGACCCGTAGATCGAGCCGATCAGCAGGATGAGGCCGGAGGCGATGAGGCCGACCAGCAGGGAGATGCGGCTGCCCATCATCACGCGCACGGCGAAGTCGCGTCCGAGGTGGTCGGTGCCGAGGATGTGCGGGAAGACGCTCTCCCCGGCGGCAATCTGCTCGAGCTCGCCGTCCGAATACTGCATGGGCGCGAGGTTTTCCGCGCCGCGGATCTGGTGCTCATAGCTGTAGGGATAGAGGCTCGGGACGATAAAGGAGAAGATCATGACGATCAGGATGACCACAAAGCTGACGATCGCCACCCGGTTTTTGAGCAGGCGCTGGAAGCCGTCCTTCCAGAACCCGACGCTCGCCCGCATCGTGACCAGGCTCTCCTTCTCCGCCTCGTCGGCCGGGAGGAAGTCGTCCACGTTCAGCTGGAAGGTGGGAAATTTCTTATTCTGTTCCGACATCAATCTTCCCCCCTCACTTCAGCTTGATCCGCGGATCGATCAGTTTATAGGCGATGTCGACGATCACGTTCATCGAGACGATGAGCACGGCCAGGAAGATGGTCGTCCCCATGATCAGCGGGTAGTCGCGCCCCGTGATCGAGCCGACGAACTCGCTGCCCAGCCCGGGGATGGTGAAGATCTTCTCCACCACGAAGCTGCCCGTCAGCGTGTAGGCGAGCAGCGGGCCGAGGTAGGTGACCACCGGGAGGACCGCGTTGCGCAGCGCGTGCTTGAAGATGCACTTGAACTGCCCGAGGCCCTTGGCGCGCGCGGTACGCATATAGTCCTGCCCGAGCACGTCGAGCATCGACGAGCGCATGAGCCGCGCGATATACGCCGTCGGATAGAAGGCGAGCGCCGTCACCGGCATGATATAGTGGAGCACGCTGTTGAGCCCCACCGTCGGCAGCCATCCGAGCTTGAGCCCGAACAGCATGAGCAGCAGGGTGCAGATGACAAAGCTGGGCACCGCGATGCCGCAGGTGGCGATGAAAATGACCACGTTGTCCGCCCATTTGCCGCGGTTGAACGCCGCGATGCTTCCCAGCGGGATGCCCACGCAGACGGCCGTCAGGATCGAAAGCCCGCCCAGGCGCGCCGACACGGGAAATTTGGTGGCGATGATCTGAGCCACCGTGCGCCCGCGCTGCTTGACGCTGAGTCCGAGGTCGCCCTTGACCAGGCCGAGCATATAGTTCTTATACTGGACCGAGAGGGGCTTGTCCAGCCCGTACTTCTCCTCCATCGCGGCCTGCGCCTGCGGGCTGACCGCCTTTTCCGCCAGGAACGGCCCGCCGGGCACCAGATTCATCAGGAAAAAGGTAATGGTCGATACCAGATAGATGGTCAGCACCGCCATCGCCACCCTCTTCAGGATGTATTTTCCCACAGTATCACTTCCTTCATTTGTTTGCGTCGAAATCCGGGCCGTTTCGACGGCCCAGCCCCGCCGCCGCGGGGCCGCAAGAGTGCGGCTCCGCCTGTTTCTGGAGCAAAAACAGGCGTTTCCAGCCAAAAAACACCGGCCTGTCGCACTTCGTCGCCATAAATATTAATTTTACCGATTTTCGCGGATTTTGTCAACGGCGCACAGCCGGATATTCCCTTTTTCTGCCGAGAAATGTTTGCCTGTATCCGAAATGAGACCCGCGCGGAGGCCCGCGCCGGCCAATCCCGGAATCGGCGGCGCGAAAGAGCCCCGGTTTCCTTTCCGGAAACCGGGGCTCTTTTCGTTCAGCCCTGCCTTCGCAGATGCGCGCCCGTCATCAGGCCCTTTTCATACCGGTCGATCTTCTCGTCGAGCCGGTCGAGCGACCGCTGCATTTCGGCCATCCGGGCCGCGAGCTGGCCGCGCTGCTCCTTGAGCAGCTCCTTGCGGGCGTCGATCGTCCCGTCCCCCTGCTGGAAGAGGTTCACATACTCGATCAGCGCCTCGATCTGGACCCCCGCCGCCCGCATGCACTTCATCAGCTCGACCCAGCCGCAGGACGCCTCGTCGTAATCCCGGATGCCGCTTTTGCTGCGGGGCACCGGCGGGACCAGCCCGATGCGCTCGTAGTAGCGCAGGGTGTCGGCGCTGATCTCATATTTCCTGCTGACCTCCGCAATCGTCATGGCCGTTCTCCTCCCATCATTTCCCGAACATGTCGGCCGCCTGCTTCATATTTTCGACGGCGGGGACCCCGAACGGACAGCGCTTTTCACACGCCCCGCACGCGACGCACTCCCCCGCCTTATGGGAGAGCGCGGCGTAATGCTCCCGCACCGTCTCAGGCACGCCGCCCTGCGCCTTCGCGAGGTTGAGGAATTTGGTCACCGTCGCCACGTCGATCCCCTTCGGGCAGGGCGCGCAGTGTCCACAGTACATGCAGTGGCCCTCCCAGCGGATCCGCGGGAAGGAGGCGAACGCCGCGGCGTAGTCCCGCTCCCCGTCGGAGGCGGTCTCGTAGGCGAGGGAGGCGCGCAGGTCGTCCAGGCTGCGCGCGCCGACCATGACCGAGGCCACCGCCGGGCGCGTGGCGGCGTAGTGCAGGCACTGGACGGGTGTGAGCGCCTTGCCCGCCGGGGAGAGCTCCCCGCTGAGCAGGTCGCCGCCGCCGAACGCCTTCATGACGGTGATCGCCACCCCCATGCGCTGGCAGGTCTCGTAGAGCCGCTCCCGCGTGGGGTCCATGTTGGTGAGTCCGCCGCTGTAATTATCCGGAGCCCACAGCTGTTCCACGTCCTCGTTCGGCGGCTGAAGGTCGTAACAGGGGTTGACGCTGAACATCAGCACCTCGACCAGCCCGCTCTCCACCGCCGCGAGCGCAGCCTCGGGGTTGTGGCTGCTGACGCCGATGTGCCGGATTCTGCCCGCACGACGGAGCTCCCGCGCGTAGGCCATCACCGGCCCCTCCGCGATCTCCCGCCACAGCGCGGGGGAATCGACATAGTGGATCATGCCGACATCCACGTAATCCGTGCCTAGGTTGGCGAGCATCGTTTCAAACGCGGCGCGGACCTCATCGATCCTGCGGGTCGCGCGGTACTGCCCGTCCTCCCAGACGGCGCACAGGTGCGCCTGGAGGACGAACGCTCCCCGGCGGTCCCGGATCGCCCTGCCCGTCCGGCGCTGGACGTCGGGGTTGGGGGTGTAGAGGTCCATGCAGTTGACCCCGTTTTCAAAGGCCAGCTGGAAGAGCTCTTCGGCAAAGGCGTCGTCCCGGAGGACGAAGCCCTCGCAGCCCAGTCCGATCTCGCTGACCCGCAGGCCGGTTTTTCCAAGTTCACGGTAGTTCATCGCTGTTCCCCATTTCTCCTGTCGTTTGTGAGCCCATTGTAACACTTGGAGCGCGCTCCAAGTCAACCCCCAATTTTGCGTATTTCCGCCAAATCGACCCGTTCACAATTTGTTTACTTGACCTGGAGCGCACTCCATGGTGTAGGGTTTAAACGAACCGGATCCCCTGTGCAAAAAACGGGGCCCGGAGCGCGCGCCGCACGGCGCTCCATGCCTTCCGGGCATTTTACACCATCAAAAATAAGCATTTGCTATTCTTTGCGCGGGAAATGATACTTTTCCCAGAAGACCGGACCCAAAAGGAGGTATCCCGATGAACCTGAAAAAACGACTGACGGCGGCAGCCGGCGTCTTCCTCTCCCTCTGCGTGGCCGCGGGGTGCGGCGCCGGGGCGGCCGGCGCGCCCGGCGCGGCCGCTTCCGGGTCCCCGCCCTCCAGCGCCGCGGCGGAACCCGCCGCCCCCGAACCGGCGCCCGTCCCCGAACCGGAGCCTGACAACAGCTGGACGCGCGACGCGCCGGAAAATCACGGGATGGACCCCGCCGTGCTTACGCGGCTGCACGAGGCGCTGGAGGGCTCGTCGGTCCACGCCATGGTCACGGCGAAGGACGGGGTCCTCATCGACGAGTATTACGGCGAGGGGTACGACGAAACGAGCGTGTTCCCGCTGCACTCCTGCTCCAAATCCTTCACCGGCGCGCTCGTCGGCATCGCCATCGACGAGGGGCTGTTCGGCGGGGTGGACGATCCGCTGTCCGACTACCTCCCGCAGGCGGCGGAGCCGGAGGACGCCCGCAAGCGTCAGATCACCCTGCGCCACCTGCTGACCCACACCTCCGGGCTGGAGTGGTACGAGTGGGGCGGCGGCCAGAGCAACTGGGCGGAGTTCCAGTCGGCCCCCGACTGGGTGGCCTATATCCTCGGGCGGCGGCTCACGGCCGAGCCGGGCGCGGCCTTCAACTACAGCACCGGAAACACCCACCTGCTCTCCGCGGCCCTTCAGCAGGCCGCCGGCAAAAGTCTGCTGGAATACGGGCGGGAGAAGCTCTTTGAACCGCTCGGGATGGACAGCGTCGTCTGGCGGGCCGACCCGCAGGGCGTCACCGACGGCGGCAACGGCATCTCCATGACCGCCCGGGACGCGGCCCGGTTCGGGCAGCTCTACCTCGAGGGCGGCGTCTGGAACGGCCGCCGCCTCATCCCCGCGGACTGGCTCGCCCAGTCCACGGCCGCGCAGAACAACGGCGCGGGGGACGGCACCGGCGGCTACGGCTACCAATGGTGGGTGCGTTCCTTTGGCGAAGGGGGCTACGACACCTACTACGCCTTCGGCGCATGGGGGCAGTACGTCTTCGTGGTGCCCGAGCTCGACCTGGTGACGGTCATCGCCAGCCACTACCCGCAGAACAGCTACGCGCCGCGCCCCTTCTTTACCGACTACGTCCTCGCGGCGTACGACGGGCGGCGGCCTGAATAAAAAACAACGAAACCGGCAATGAGGAAGGAAAGAGGGAACCGGACATGATCTACAAAGACTTTCAGGATTTGAAGCTCTCCGCGCTCGGGCTGGGCGCCATGCGCCTGCCCGTCGTCGACGGGGACGACGCGCGGATCGACGAGGCCGCGGCGGAAAAAATGGTCGATTACGCGATCAAGCGGGGAATCAACTATTTCGACACCGCGTGGGGCTATCACAGCGGGCGGTCCGAGCTCGTCATGGGGAAGCTGCTTTCCCGCTACCCGCGGGACCGCTTTTTCCTCGCGGACAAATTCCCCGGCTACGACCTCTCCAATATGGACAGGGTGGAGGAGATCTTCGAGGAGCAGCTGAAAAAATGCCGGGTGGATCGCTTCGATTTCTACCTCTTCCACAACGTCTGCGAGATGAATATCGACGCCTATCTGGATGAGCGGCACGGCATCTTCGACTATCTGGTCAGGCAGAAGGAGGCCGGGCGCATCCGGCACCTGGGCTTCTCCGCCCATGGGAGTTACGGGGTGATCGAGCGGTTCCTCAAGGCCTACGGCGACCGGATGGAGTTCTGCCAAATCCAGCTCAACTACCTCGACTGGACCTTCCAGGACGCGAAGGCGAAGATCGCCCTGCTCGACGGATACGGCATCCCCGTCTGGGTGATGGAGCCCCTGCGCGGCGGGCGGCTCGCCTCCCTCTCCCCGGAAGACGCCGCGAAGCTGAAGACGCTTCGCCCGGGGGAGGGCGTCCCGGCCTGGGCGTTCCGGTTTTTACAGTCGCTCCCGAGCGTCACGGTCGTGCTCTCCGGCATGTCCAGCTTCGCGCAGCTCGAGGAAAACCTCGGCACCTTCGAGGCGGAAAAGCCCCTCGACGCCCGCGAGACGGAGACCCTGCTCGCGGTCGCGGACGGCATGGTCCGGAAGATCGCGCTGCCCTGCACCGCCTGCCGCTACTGCACCTCCCACTGCCCGCAGGGGCTGGATATCCCCTCGCTGCTGGCGCTCTACAACGAGCACTGCTTCACGGAGGGCGGGTTCCTCGCGCCGATGGCCCTGTCCGCGCTGCCCGAGGACAAACGCCCGCCCGCCTGCCTCGGCTGCCGCAGCTGCGAGGCGGTCTGCCCCCAGCAGATCAGGATTTCAGAGGCCATGGCGGATTTCACGGCGAAGCTGAACGCGTGACCGTCCGCGCCCCCGCGTCCAGGCGGGACGATTCTCCGGTGCTGGCGGCGGCCCTCCGGGGTCGGCCGCGGATCGGATCTTCTGACGGAAAACAGGGGGCGCCTCAACGAGGCGTCCCCTGTTTTCCGTTGTCATTTCGGGCGGCGGCCGGCCTGCACGCCCGCGGAAAAATCCGCCAGGATCCGGTCCAGCGGGTCCCCCCGCACCATCTGCGCCGCCGCGCCGTTCAGGAGCTTCAGCAGGTTGAAGGGAATCCGTGAATCGGTGTCGCTGTATATCCGGTCCTCCCCGATCAGCGCGAGCTGCTCGGCAAACAGGGGGTCGCCGCTCTGCGCGCCCTGAAGCGGGCTCAGGCTGTTCTGTTCCGCCGCGTAGCTCTCGATGTGCTCCGGCTGCATCAGGAAATCCAGAAACCGCAGTGCCTCCTCCCGGTGCGGGCCCTCGTTGTTGACCCCCACGAGGACCGACGCGCGCACGCAGGTCAGCGGGCCCTCGTCCCCGACCGGAAGGCCGGCGTACCGGTATTGAAAGCCGGGCTCCCCGGCCAGAAAGGCGGACAGGCTCCAGCTCGGCGCCACGGCGAAGGCCACCCCGCCGCCCGCGAACTGTTCCCCGAGCACCTTGCGGTAGGACCGCGCGTCCGTCTCGCCGGACATCTGCTCCCGGTCGATCAGGCCGTTTTCCACCAGGGCGTACACGTCGCGGATTCCCCCGGCGTAGACCTCCTCCGCGGTCAGCCCTTCCGACACGGTCCGCGCGCCCTCGATAAAGGGCGCGGCCGAGCGCCCCGACATCAAAAAGGAGATGCTCGCGGCGTTGCCCTGATAGTTGACCATCGGCGTGTAGCCATGGTCGCGGACGATCTCCATGTCCCGCACCCACTCGTCAAAGGTGCGGGGCATCTCCCCGATCCCGCAGGCGCGCAGCACGTCCATATTGCCGAGCATCCCCACGACGCTCAGGCACATGGGCACCGCCGAAATTTTTCCGTCCACCGTGATAAGCTGTTGGATGATCGGGTTGTATCGCTGTACAAATTTCTCCCCCGAAAGGTCGGCGATCAGCGTGCCGTACCAGCCCCTGGTTTCGTAAGTGGTCAGCGCCTGGTCGCTGATCATGAACAGGTCGTCGGCGTACCCGTTCTCGAGACGGTTGGTCAGGATGTCGACGAAATTGTCCCCCAGCCCCTCGTAGACGATCACCACATCTTCATTTTGCTCCATGTAGCGGTTGAGGATGCCGTCGATCTCCTCCACCTTGTCCGCGCCCACCTTGAAGCCCAGAAAGCGCAGGTTGACCGTTTCCCCGGCCCCGTCCACCACCTGGACCCCCTTCTCCCGGCACCCTGCCGGGAGAAGGGCGAGCAGGACGGCCATGAGGGCGCAGACGGCTCTACGGCGCAGCTTCATCGCGTTTCTCCCCCTTCACCGCCCGCTCGATGGTCTGGAGCAGGTTCTGGATATCGATCGGCTTGGCGATATGGCCGTCCATACCGGTCTCCAGCGCGTGGGAAACGTCCTCGGAAAAGGCGTCCGCGGTCATGGCGAGGATCGGCAGGGAGGAATCGGCCCGCCCGAGCGACCGGATCGCGCGCGCCGCGTCATAGCCGTTCATGCGCGGCATCTGGATGTCCATGAGCACCAGATCGTACCGGCCCTCCCCGCCCGAAACGAACCGGTCCACGGCTTCCTCCCCGTCCGCCGCCCGGTCCACCTCGGCGCCAAAGTGGCTCAAAAGCTCCACCGCGATCTCCGCGTTCAGTTCGTTGTCCTCCGCCAGCAGGATGCGAAGGCCGTCGAGCGGGCGGTCCTCCGTACGGTCCGCGGCGGGATTGGTTCCGCCGCCCAGCGCCGCCGCGACCTTCGACGCAAGCAGGGGCTTGCCGAGGCAGCCCGTTCCCTCCGTCGTCCCGGCGGACGGCAGGCTGAACCCGCTCAGGCAGAGGACGGCGCCGCACCGGCGCGCGGCTTTTTCCGGTCTGCTTCCGAGCCGGTCGTCCACGATCACAAGATCCGGTCCCGAGCCGTCCGGCATTTCCAGCGTCTCCGGTACGGACCCTGCGCAGGATACCCGGTATCCCGCCGCCGAAAGCGTGAGCCGCGCGGCCTCCAGCGTCTCGGGGTCGGCGTCGGCCACCAGGACGGCCTTGCCCGCCGGCTGCCCGCCGTCCCCGTCCGGCAGCGCCGCGGGCAGGGAAAGCCGTACGCGGAAGGCGCTGCCCCGCCCGAGGGCGCTCTCCACCGTGATCTCCCCGCCCATCAGGCGGACCAGCTGCGCGCTGATCGCCATGCCGAGCCCCGTGCCCCGGCTGAGGGAATTTTTCTCCTGCGTGAACGGCTCGAACACCATCGCCTGGTACTCGGGGCTCATGCCGACGCCGTTGTCCTCCACCTCGATCCGCACCAGCATGTTGTCCGCGCGCTGCGGATCCCGCCCGCCAAAGAGCCGCAGGCGGATGCGGCCCCCCTCGGGCGTGTATTTCACCGCGTTGGACAGGATGTTGACGAGGATCTGGCTCAGACGCATCCCGTCCCCGACCAGGCATTCCGGGCCGTCCCAGAAGGCGCAGGCGTCGAACGCGTGCCCGCGACCGCGCATCAGCGGCAGGACGAGGTCGACCGCCTCCTCGATCACCGCGCCGATCGGGAAGGGGGCGTGTTCGAGCGTCATCTTGCTGCTCTCGATCTTCGACATGTCCAGCACGTCGTTGATGATCCCGAGCAGATATTTGGACGAGGCGCCGATCTTGTCGAGGCAGGCGGCGATCCGGTCCCGGTCGCCGGTGTTCAGCTTCATGATCTCGGTCATGCCGACGATGGCGTTCATCGGCGTGCGGATTTCATGGGACATGTTGGAGAGGAAGCTGCTCTTGGCCTCGCTGGCGAGCTTTGCCGCCTCCACCTCCGAGCGCAGCTTCCACCGGCGGCGGCTCATCCAGAGCAGGAGCGCCGCGCCCAGCAGCACCGTGACGCCCAGCAGGACGATGGCCGCGATGGCGATCATTCCGTTTTCCTGCAGCGCGTCCGACGGGATGATCGAGACGATGAACCAGTCGGCCCGCTCCTCGAGCGGGACAAAACAGAAATAGCAGTTTTCGTCGCGGAAATCCAGCTGCACCGTACAGGCCTCGCCCCGGGCCAGGACGGCGCGGATCTCTTCGATTACCGCCGGGTCGTTGCTGCGGTAGGCCTCGAGCATGGTGAACAGCCCGGAGTAGAGACCCTGCCCGAATTTGTTGTGGGGCAGCATGATGAAGGTCCCCTCGGCGCCGGAGATCATATAGCAGTAGCCCTGCTGGCTGTGGAACTCCATGAAGTCGTCCATGTACAGGTCGTCGAGCACGCACTCGGCGTAAAACCGGCAGGGGACGCCCGCCACCGTGCCGGAGACGGCGACCGCGGTCTGCCAGCGGCCGCTCTTCCCGAGGTACCCGGCGGAAAACGCGCCGTCCTCCGGGCAGAGCTCCTCCAGCCGCGCGGCGTCCCCGGCGGTCAGGCCGTAGTCCTCCGTCAGCGGCGCGCCCTCCTCCGTCACGACGTGGAGGCGGAAGATCGGGTGGCCGTCCAGCTGGCGGGAGGCCATCTCCCCCACCTCGCCGGGACCCGCGCCGCTCGAGGCGACGCTCCGTGAAAAGGCGGCCAGCGACGAACGGATATCCTCCAGCCGCAGCTCCATCACCTCGGCGGATTTCAGCGTCATCTCCCACGCGAGGGTCTTGCTCTCGTTCACGATGCGCGTATAGAGGTGGAAGGTGAACGCGCCGACCCCCAGCAGGATGAGGAGCAAAATCAGGGCCGCCCCGGCAATCGACCGCCCGCCGCCGGGTTCCCGGCCGGATCCTTTCTTCATCTCGCGTCCCTCCTGACCGCGGGGCCCGGACGGGCCCCGTGTGTAATGCTTTTCCCGCGGCGCGGAATCACTGCCGCGTCGCGAAGGCGCGGAACCGTTCCGCCTCGCTTTCCAGAAAGACCTGCCAGCCGGCGGCGATGCGCTCGAAATCCCGCGCGCGCAAATCCGCCTCCGCCTGTGCGATCGTCCCGGAAAACGCATTGTCAAGCCGGTTTTCCCCGAGCCGCCTCAGCGTGGCCGGATAGCCGCAGGCCAGCAGCTCGTTGAGCTTGCGGTAGCACTGGCGCACCGCCGCGGACGGGCAGGCGCCGGTGATGAAGGCGAGGTATGCCTCAAAGACAAGGTAGCTCTTTTTTTCCTCCCGGATCCGCGCGAACCGTTCCGCCAGCCGGTCCAGCGTCTCCCCGGACGCCGCCTCCAGCGTAAAGAGGGACACCTTCCGGACGGTCAGCGCCAGAAACTCCAGACTCTCCGCGTAGAGCCCCAGCGCCTCGCGGACCTCCGGTTTGGAAAAGTCGATCCGCCGGGGGTCCATGAGGACCCGCGTCCCCTTCCCCTGGAAGGAAGCGGCGACGCCGAGCCCGGCCAGCAGGTCCAGCGTGCGCCGGATCGTGGAGACCGCGACGCCGAACCGCTCCGCCATCCGCGGGAGGGAGGGGAGAAAGCTCCCGACCGGGTAGCGTTCCTCCAGGATCTCCCGGATGATGCGGGAGGCGATCGAATAGCGCAGCTGGGGACGCTGCCGGTAGATGTTCCACTCGAACGGGACCGGGCGGACGTCCTCCAGCGTGTACTCCGCGCGCGCCGTTTCGAGGAAGGCGAACAGCTCGTCGATGTCCTGCTTCCAGCCGGCCAGACAGGCGCGCTTCGCACGGTCGGCGTCCCCGCCGGCCCTCAGCTCCCGCAGGCAGTCCTCCGCCGCGCCGTGGGCGTCCAGCAGGGGAAAGCACAGGTACCGGATCATCTCCCAGCAGAGGTTCATGACCAGATGGTTGCCCAGCGAGGAGAGGACGGTCAGGGAAAACCCCGCCGCGGCCGGCGGCGCCCCCGTCCTCTCCCGGTTCCAGGTCCGGAGCCCCGCCTCCCAGAGCGGGTCGTACAGGAGCCCGCCGGTCCGGACGATATCGAGGATCCCCTCCCGGCGCGGCACGAAATATCGCGCGGCGTTTTCTCGGAACCGGGCGGGTCCCGCCCGGTAGACCACCCGGGCGGCCTTTTTCGCCTCCACCCGGATGAGGCCGTCCGCCTCCAGCCGGGCCAGCGCGCTGCGGACGGTCGGGACCGCCACATGGAACTCGGAAGCGATCCGCGGAATCGCGGGCAGGGAATCCCCGAAGGCGCAGCGGCCGAAGCAGATTCTGGCCGCATAGTAATCATATATCAGCTTATACCGTTCGTATGTCCCTTCCACGGGCGCGCCTTCCTCCCTTTCTCACGCCCGCGGCGGACCGCCTCCCGCATCCTCCAGCGCGCGGCGCAGCGTGCTCTGCAGGATGGCGGTGTCGATCGGTTTCGCCACGTGGGCGGTCATTCCGGCCGCGAGGGCCGCCTGCACATCCTCCGAAAAGGCGTTCGCCGTCATGGCGATGATGGGGACCGTCCGGGCGTCGGGGCGGTCCAGCCCCCGGATCGCCCGGGCGGCCTCGTAGCCGTTCATCTCGGGCATCTGGATGTCCATCAGGACGGCGTCGTAGGTGCCCGGCGCCCGCTCCCGGAACTCCCGCACCGCCTTGGCGCCGTTGGTCCGGACCACCGTTTGCGCCCCGTAGATCTCCAGCAGGCCGCAGAGGATCTCGGCGTTGATCTCGTTGTCCTCCGCCACCAGGATGCGGCGGCCGGCGAAGGGCGCCTCCTCCGAGGGAGCTTCGGACTGCGGCCCGGCCGCCTTCCCGGCGGGGGGCCCCGAGGCCCCGCCGGCCTCGCACTCGAGCTCCACCGTGAAGACGGAACCCTCGCCGGGCCGGCTCTCCACCGAGATCGTGCCGCCCATCAGGTCGACCAGCCCCTTGGCGATGCTCAGCCCCAGGCCGGTCCCCTCGACGCGCGTCGCCTCCCTGCTGCGGGAGAAGGGGTCGAACATCGAGGCGAGGAACTCCTCCGACATCCCGATCCCCGTGTCGCGCACGACGAAGCGGTAGCGGACGCGGCCCGCGCTTTCCGCGGGCAGTTCCTCCGCGAAAAACTCCACTCTTCCCCCCTCGGGGGTGAACTTGACCGCGTTGCTCAGCAGATTGAGCAAAATCTGGCTGACGCGCAGGGCGTCCCCGAAGAACCGCTCCTGACGGACCCGGCCGGCTCGTGCGCAGAAGGAGAGCCCCGCCGCGCGGGCCTGCGGCTCGATGATGGTCGAGAGCTGCTCCAGCAGGCCGGGGACGGACATCTCCATCCGGTTGAGCGTGATCTTGCCGCGCTCGATCTTGCTCATGTCCAGGATGTCGTTGATCAGGCTGAGCAGGTGCCGGGAGGAGACGGAGATCTTCCGCAGGCAGTCGGCGATCCGCGCGGGGTCGTCGATGTAGGCGCTGGCGAGCGCGGTCATCCCCATGATCGCGTTCATCGGCGTGCGGATGTCGTGGCTCATGGAGGAGAGGAAGTCGCTCTTGGCGCGGCTGGCCTCCTCCGCCAGCTCCAGCGCCTGCTCCAGGGCCTTTTTGGACCGGCGTTCCTCCGCCAGCATATCGGTCACGTCGGCGCGCACCATGCACACCGTCTTGTGCTCCCCGTCCCCCCACAGGACGGTGATCTGCTTATAGCGCAGACCCTCCTCCGAACGGTGCGGGAAGACGAAGTCATAGCCCGCGGGCTGCTCCTCGAGATGCCGGAGCATCGTCTCCAGCCGGAGCTGGCGCTCCAGCTCCTCCGTCCCGCCCTCGGGGTTATAGCGCTCGGCGATCAGTTTGATGGAGGCGTTGTAGTCCTCCACGACGAAGGGGGACAGATTTTCCAGCACCGTCTGGCGGGTGTGCATCGTCATGCGTCCGGTGACCACCTGGATGAGGCTCAGCAGCTCGAAGGTGTAGGCCACGACGTTCAGCAGCCCCTGCTGCTCACGCACCGAATCGGTGATGTCCGCCCGCGCAAGGCAGACCCGCCCCAGCCGCAGGTCGATGGCCGAAACGGTGAGCTTTTTGGTGAGGACCTCCCCCCGCTCCCCGAGGATGGCGTAGTGGAAGGAATAGGAGTCCTCCCTTTGCAGACGCTCCATGATGTAGTCCGGGTCCAGCAGGGTCTTCACCTGCTCGCGGTCCCTGGGCACAACCTGCTTTTGGAGCATGTAGGCGATTCGGTCGGAATGTCGGCCCTCCTGCGCCGGGATATCGTCCGCGTCCATCTCCCCGTTGAGTACGCGGTAGCGGTCCTCGGGGACGTCCACGTCGACCACGAGGTCGCTGCCCGCCACCGACAGGCGGCGCAGGATGCGTTCGGAGATGGTCTGCTCGGTGATGTCGGTGACGGTCAGGATGCCGGTGACGTCCCCCGTGTCGGGGGTCTCCACCAGATTCACCTTGAAGCGCACGTAGCGCCCGCGCTTCTCCTTCGGGAGCCGAACGAAGAAGTCCCGGATGATTTCCGTGTCGCCCCGGTCGAAGGCCGCCTGGGAGGGCCCGTTCAGGTAGGCCTCCCTGAAAATCCGCCGGCCCTCCTCGTCGACGACCAGGTTCGAAAGCCCCATGAAAAAGGTCTCCCGTCTGGTGCCGAAGGTGCTCAGCAGGCCGGAGTCGGTGTGGTCGATGATCTCGAGGATCTGATCCCGCGTGACGTTGCAGTGGCCCACGACCAGCGCGTTGGGTCCGGGCGTGCGGTAGTGCTGGAGGATCCGGTCGTTGAACTGCTTCCGGAGCTCCTCCCGTTCCTCCCGCTCCCGGGTCATGTCGTGGTAGCCCGCGTAGATCCGAAGCTCCCCGTCCTCGCTCTGGAGCATCGAAAGGCTGTTTTTCACCCAGATGTAGCCGCCGTCGCCCTTTTTCAGCCGGTAGATCAGCTCACAGCTGCTCTCCCCGCTGCCGATGAACTCCGCCATCCGCGCGGCGACCGCCTCCCGGTCGTCCGGGTGCACCCCGGCCATGGCGTCCCGCCTGTAGAGCTCCCACGCCGCCTCCTGCGTCATCCCCGTCATGGCGGCGAACCCGTCCGACAAAAACTCGGGGATCATGCTGCCGTCCGGCTTGTAGCGGACCACGGCGACGCCCCCCGGGAGGTGCTTGACCACCGTCTGGAAATACTGCTCCAGACGCGCCTTTTCCTTCTGGGTCCGGACCTCCTCGGTCACGTCGTGGACGTACTTCACATAGGCCGGGATGCCGTTCCAGTCGCTCTCCATGAAGCGGGTGGTGTAAAACCGCCCGCTCCCGTCCACCGCCATCTCGTGCGCCTTTCCGTCGGGCGCGTGGCTGTGAAGCGTGCAGAACCCGCAGGGCGTGTCCCTCCCGTGCAGCGCGGCGTAGCATTTCTGCCCGACGCGGCCGCCGCTCTTCGCGAACAGCTCCCGCGATTCGTTGATGTAGAGCAGGTCGTAATTCTTCCGGTCGATGACGTAGATGCCGTCCGCCGTCTCGTTTGCGATGCTCTGGAAGAGCTGCGCCTCCGCCGACATGCCGGTGAAGACCCCGTAAAACCGGGTGGATTCCGACAGCGGTCCCATCCGGCGGCCGTTGAGGTGCAGCCAGACGAGGGTCCCGTTCTTATGGCGCATCCGGCAGGAGATGTCGAGCACCTCCCCGCTTTCCAGCGCGGCCCGCGCCGCGGCGAGGACCCGGGGCCTGTCCGCCTCGTATACGGCGTCGAAGGCGTCCCGCCGGACGATCTCCCCGTACTCCTCCCGCGTGTAACCCGTGAGGGCGGGCACGCCCGCGGAGAAATAGGTGGGGACGAACCGCCCCTCCTCCACCCGGTAGCCGGCGATCCCGCCCGGGATCGAGTTGACCAGGTGGTCGAGCTCCAGCTGGGTCTCCTTGAGCGCGGTGATGTTGTGGAACACGCACTGGAGCAAGGGACGGCCGCGCACCTCCCCCACCTGCTTCGCTTGGGCGTGCACCCAGACGATGTGCCCGTCCCGGTGCAGCTTGCGGAATTCAAAGTCCGCCACCGTCCGGTCGCGCAGGGCCTCCCTGGCCTTCGCGGCCACCATCGCGGCGTCCTCCGGATAGGTCATCTCGATCGCGTCCCGTTTGATCAGTTCCCGGTACTCCTCCACGGTGTACCCGGTCAATTCCGGCACGCCGTCGGAGAAATAGACCGTCTCAAAGATGTCCGACACCCGGTAGATGGCAACCCCGCCCGGGATGGCATTGACGATGTCCTGCATCTTCTCGTTGGCAGCCTTCAGCTCTTCCTCCAAATGCACGCGCTCGCTGACGTCGGTGTAGATGCCGTAGAAGATTTTGGCGCCGTCCTCATGGGTTTTGATCGTGCCGTCGAGGTTGATCCAGCGGTATTCCCCCCGCCGGTCGTTCCACAGCCGGTAGGCGTGCCGCACGCTGCCGCCGCCATGGTATGCGGCGGCGATCTTTTCCCGCAAAAGCCCGACGTCCTCCGGATGCACGCCCAGGTAGTCGGTCTTCTCCCGGACCGACCGGACGTGCTCGTCGGAATAGCCCACGACCTCATAGAAGGCGGGATTGTGGTAGAGCGGCACGATTTCAGGCCACTCGATCCGGTAGACGCACAGCCCGCAGGGGACGCTGGTAAAGGTCTCCTTCAGCCCCTCCTGCAGCCGGTCGGCGCGCTCCGACTCCGCCCGCTGCTCGGTGACGTCCCTGACGTACTCGATGTGCGCGGGCCGGTCCCCCCAGTCGACGAGCTTCCCGCTGAGCTGGTAAACGCGCCCGTTGAGGGGGTGGCGGTACTCGCGGACGAGGATGTCGTCCCGCCTCATTCTACCCGCGTGGCAGAAGGGGCAGGCGGACCGGTAGCCCGCGATGTGGTAGCAGCAGGCCTCGCCGCCGTCCGGCGGCAGGAGCGTCTCCCGCGCCCGCCGGTTGGCGTAGAGCACCCGCCGGCTCTCGACGTCACTGACGAAGATGGCGACCGGGTCGTTGTCCAGGATGGCCTGAAGCTGCCGGACCTCCGGCGCAGAGAGAGGGGTTTCCCACGTCATGTCGGTTCTCCTTTCAGGGCTTCCAAAAACAGCCCCGCCCGCTCGAATTCCTTTCGCACGGCCCGGTACAATTCGGGGTAGTCGTTTCGCTCCTCCCGCAGGCGCAGCGGCTCCACGACGGCGCACGCCGCCTTGTAAAGCGGGTCGAGCCCCAGGTTCCCGGCGACCCCCTTGAGCGAATGGGCGGCCTCAAACGCGCCGCCCAGGTCGCCGGATTCCAGCGCGCCGCCCAGCCGATCCACGCTGCCGTCCCGGGGCAGCATGCCGAGCACGCGCAGGTACATGGCCTCGTTCCCCAAAAAGCGCCGCATCGTGCCGTCGTAATCCGCGCCGTAGGCCTCGAAGGCCGCACGAAAATTCCCCATAGCCTAACCCTCCTGTTTCCGGAAAATAAAGTCGTAGAGTGTCTGGTAGAGCCGGTCCGGGTCGATCGGCTTGGCCAGGTGGGCATCCATCCCGGCGGCCTTGCTCTTTTCGATGTCATCGTCGAAGGCGTTCGCCGTCATGGCGATGATCGGAATGGTCGCCGCGTCGGCGTTGCTCAGGTGGCGGATGGTCCCGGCGGCCGTCAGGCCGTCCATCAGCGGCATCCGGATGTCCATCAGGATCGCGTCGTAATACCCTTTTGGGGATTTGCTGAACAGCTCCATCGCCCGCAGCCCGTTTTCCGCCGTCTCCACCGCGAAGCCCTTGCTCTCCAGCAGCATGACCGCCACCTCGGTGTTGAGGGCGTTGTCCTCCGCCAGCAGCACCCGCCTGCCGGTGAAGTCGTAATCGGCGCCGTCCGGTTGCTGCGCCCGCTCCTCCTTCTCCCCGAGCGCCCTGGAGAAGGCGGAGACCAGGGAGGATTTGAACATCGGCTTGCTCATGAGCAGGTTGACGCCCGCCAGCTTCGCCTCATGCTCGATCGATATCCAGTCGTAGGCGGTCATGATGATGATCGTGACCTCCGTCCCCACAATGGCGCGGATCTGCCGGGCCGTCTCGATCCCGTCCATCTCAGGCATCTTCCAGTCGATCAGGATCATGTCGTAATACTTCCCGCCGCTCCACAGCTCCCGGACCCGGTCGACCGCCTTGCGGCCGCTGTCGACCCATTCGGCCATGACGCCCATCTCGTGGAGGGTGACGACGGCGCTCTCGCAGACCGCCACGTCGTCGTCCACCACCAGCGTCTTGAGGTGGGAGAAGTTGTGGTGCTTCTTCTGGTTATGGCGGAGCTTCTCCTCCTCGGTGATGCCCAGCTTCACGTCGACGGTGAACTCGGTGCCGATCCCCTTGATCGAACGCGCCGTGATCTTCCCTCCCATCAGATCCACAATGTTCTTGGAGATCGCAAGGCCCAGCCCGGTGCCGCCGAAGAGGGCGGTGGTGCCGGTGGACTCCTGCGAAAAGGGCTCGTAGATGTGGGGGAGGAACTCCTCGCTCATGCCCACGCCCGTGTCGTTGACGATGAAGCGGAGCTCGGCGTCGTTTTGGGCCCGCCGGCGCTGGGCGGCGGAGAAGGTGACCTTCCCGCCCTCGCCGGTGAACTTGATCGCGTTGGAAAGGATGTTGAGAAGCACCTGCTGGAGCTTCATCGCGTCCCCGATGTAGTAGTCGTCGAGCACGGGGTCCACGATGCACTCGTAGTCCACCCCCTTGGAGGCCGCCTGCGCGTGGCAGATGGTGCTGATGCCGCCCAAAAAGTCCTCGGTGGGAATTTTTTCGCTCTTCATCAGCATCTTGCCGCTCTCGATCCGGCTCATGTCCAGGATGTCGTTGATGAGGGAGAGCAGGAACCGGGAGGAGATCCCGATTTTGGAGATGCAGTCGGCCACCTGGTCGTCGTCCCCGATCGAATTGGCCGCGATGGTGCTCATGCCGATGATCGCGTTCATGGGGGTGCGGATCTCGTGGCTCATGCGGGAGAGAAAGTCGCTTTTGACGGCGTTGGCCTGCTCCGCGGCCACGAGCGCCGCGGCCAGCTCCTCCTTCTGCTTCTGCTCCCGCCGCACCACGTCGGTCACGTCCGCCCGCGTCATGCACACCCGGCCGAGCTCCCGGCTGATGTAGAAGACCTGGAACCGCTTGACCCGCCGTTCCCCGGCCTCCCGGAGCTCCAGTACGAAGGTGTAGGCGTCCTGTCCGGCAAGCTGCCGCCGGATGTAGCCGAAATCGAGCTTCTGTAAAAACTCCGCCCGTTCCGCCTCGTCCATGCAGCGCTCGGCGGATTTTTGGGCCTCCTCCCGGAAATCCCCCTGCGCCGGGATGGAGAGCGGGCGCTTGCCGCCGCAGGCGGCCACGCGGTACCCGCCGCTGTTCAGGTCGATGTCGGCGATGACGTCGTAGTCCAGTTCGGCGATCCGGTTGAGCAGCTGCTCCTGCAGCCGCTGCTCGGTGACGTCCGCCGTATAGAAAAACATGATGACGTCGCCGGTGGCGGGGTTCAGGCAGGTCCGCAGGTTCGTGCTGCCCCAGAAAAGGCTCCCGTCGTTGCGCCTGCGCAGGAAGCTCAGGCGGTAGTCCACCTTCCCCGCCGCGTAGTCCTCCAATACCTTGCCGCGCGCGAGCATCCGGCGGATCTCCGCCCCGTAGGCGGCGTCCACGGCGGACCCGGAGAGGTTCTGGATCGTCTTCACGTAGGTGTCCCCCACATGCGCCACGGCCACGTCCAGAGTGGCCTGGTAGCTCTCCAGACGGTCCCGGGAGACGTTGATGGTCCCCTGGATGCTGCCCTCCCGCGAGGCAAGCTCGGAAAAATAGGCAAGCTCCTCCTCGTAGAGCTCCCGGACCCGGTCGCGGAGGCGCCGCTCGTCGGTGACGTCCACGAAGACGCAGTAGAAATACTGCTCCTCGCCCCGCTCCCGGAAGAGCTGCGCCTTGATGGAAACCCACTTGACGGCGCCGCCCCTGCAGATGATTCGGTGCTCCAGCTGGATCGTATCCCCCCGCAGAAGCTGCTCCTCCAGCAGGGCGGCCGACGCGGCGAAATCGTCCGGATGGATGACCGCGGACATCCGGTTCCCCATGGCCGCGAATTCCTCGCGGGTGTAGCCGATGAACTCAAACAGGCCGTCGTTGGCCTCGATCACCGTGAAATCCGCGTCGGACCGGCAGCGGAAGACCGCGCCCGGGATGTTGTTGTAAAGGCGCAGGACCTCCTCCTGCGCCTCCCTCTGCGCGGTGATGTCGACGCAGACCGACGCGATCGCGGGGCGTCCGTCCTCCGCGACCGTCCTGCGCCCCGCGTCGTGGACCCATATGTAGGAGCCGTCCTTCTTTTTCATCCGGTACTCGACGACGTATTCTCCCTTTTCCGCGAGCTGGGCCTCCACCTGCTCGTCCACCATCCCGCGGTCGTCCGGGTGCATGCAGTTGGCGACCAGCCCGCCGATGTCGGCCACGAAGTCCGCCTCGCTCTCATATCCGAGGTAGCGGAGCATCTGGCGGTTGATGAAGTAGAAGGGGAAGCCCTCCTCGATGTACCCGCCCATCATGCCGCCCAGCAGCGAATCGTTGAGCAGCTCCTGCCGCTGTCTGGCGATCTGCTCCACCACCAGGGTCTGAGGGTAGTGCTCCTTCCCCCGCTGGCTGCCGCCCGGCTCCGCGAAATGCAGGCTGCGTACCAGCCAGGTTTCGCCGTCCTCCCGCACGAGGGTGCAGAAGATGCGAAGCCGCCAGGTGTACTGCGTATTCTTCAGGGTCATCTCCGCGGACAGGCAGCAGACATGCTCCGCCGCCATCTGTTCGTGGAGCGCCTCCAGCGCGCAGGCGAAGGGCTCCCGGAGCTCCCCCACGTCCGCCCGCAGGTAAGCGGACATCTCTTCTTTCCCGCGGGCCAGCTCGTCTTCGCCCGTGCCCACGAAATCCACCGCGTCGGACAAAAACCCGATCGCCGCCTCCGCGTCCCGCCGTTCAAACCAGTCGCGGCAGAACGCCTCCACGGCCCCCATGGCCGTCCCCCGATAGCCCATATCCCTTACCCTTTCCATAGACAGCATTTTCCCTTGCCCTCCGCCTTCGCGCGGTAGAGCGCCCGGTCCGCCCGGGCGATCAGCTCCGTCACCGGCTCCTCCGAGACGCTGAACACGACCCCCCCGGTGCAGGCGGCCGCGGCCCCCTTTGGGGCGCAGATCTTCCGGGCGGCCAGGCAGATCTCCCCGCCCTTCTTCAGCGCCGCCTCCTCGGAGCGCACCTGCCTCATGACCACCACGAATTCGTCCCCGCCGTAGCGGGAGAGGATGTCGTTTTCGCGGGTGTGCGCGCGCAGGAGCGCGCCAAACTCCTCAATGAGCCGGTCGCCCTCCACATGTCCGAAGGTGTCGTTGGTCTTCTTCAGGTCGTCCAGGTCGAAGAGGCAGACCGCCAGCGGCAGGTCCTCCGCCCGCAGCGCGCCCGCGGCGGCGGTGAAGCCCCGCCGGTTCAGAAGGCCCGTCTGGTAGTCCCGGCAGGCCTCCTCCTGCAGGGAGTCCTTCCACTCCTGGAAGGCGGTGGTCCCCATCGCCCGCAGCACCTGCCTGCGCAGGCTCTTGGCGGTGTGGGGCTTGTCCACGTACTCCTCCGCGCCCAGCTCCAGAGCCTTTTCCTCCAGCAGCGCGTCCGGCGGGCCGGTGACGATGACGGGCGTGCTCCACACGGCCCGGCTGCGCTTCACGGCCTCCAGCGCCGAGAAGCCGTCCGACCCCGGCAGCGTGGCGCTGAGGAGCACGGCGGCGAGCTTGTCCCGGTTCGCCGCGATGCAGTCGAGCGCGGCGCGACCGGTCCCGGCCTCCACGATCTGGAAGAGGTCCTCAAAGGTCTTCCGCACCAGATCCCGGTAGGCCGTATCCTCATCGGCGGCCAGGAAGACCGGCCGCCGGCGTTTGGCGCCCGGCTCCTGCTCCGCGACGGTCCCCTCTTCCCGAAGCAGCTTTTCAAACTCTTCGCTGGGCACCGGGCGCACAAAGTAGTAGCCCTGCACATAGTCGCAGTCGATCTCCCGCAGGCGTTCGAGCTGCTCCCGCGTCTCCACGCCCTCGGCCACCACATGCAGTTCCATCCAGCGCGCCAGATCCATGATAAAGCGCAGGATCCCCTGGTCGACGGGCTTTGCCGTCTCGCTCTGGATAAAGCGCATGTCCAGCTTCAGCACGTCGATCGGCAGACGGTTGAGCATGTTGAGGGAGGAGTACCCACTCCCGAAGTCGTCCATTTCGATCACAAAGCCCAGCTCCCGCAGGCGGCCCGCCGTTTCAATGATCTGGTTGGGGTCCTCGGTGTAGGCGCTCTCCGTGATCTCCAGATGGAGCCGCGCGGGCGCCAGTCCGTATTTCCGCACCGTTCCCAGCAGGATCTCCGCGATATCCGCCTGATAGATGTCCGCCCGGGACACGTTGACGGAGACCGGGATGGACGGCAGGCCGGCGTCGTCCCACTTACGCAGGAAGGAACAGCTCCTGTCCCAGACAAAGCGGTCCAGCTTGGTGATGAACCCGTTGCGCTCGAAGAGGGGGATAAACTCCGCGGGGGACTGGAGGCCCCACTCGGGGTGCGCCCAGCGCACCAGCGCCTCCGCGCCCGCCAGACGGCTGTCCCTGATCCGGTATTTGGGCTGGAGGTAGACCTGGAACTGCCCCTGCGCCAGGGCGGACTCCATATTGTCGATGATGGCCTGCTCCCGCAGCAGCTTGCCCCGCAGCTGGTCGTCGTAGGCGGCGAAGTACTTGCCGTACTGGCCCTTGATGCTGCGTGCGGCCAGCAGCGCCCGGTCGCACATCTGCTCGACCGGGACGCCGCGGTCCTCGACCGTGTAGATCCCCCACTTCATCACAATGCTCCGGGCGTTCGCGAGGGCGTTTACCTCGCCGCTCACCCGGACGAACATCTCATCGCTGTAGTCCGTCCGGCGCTCCAGCAGGCAGGCGAACTGGTCCGCATTGAGCCTTCCGCAGATCCCCGCGTCCCCGATGACCGTGCGGTAGAGCGCCGCGATGTCGTGCAGCAGGCGGTCCCCCGCCGGGATGCCGAAGATATCGTTGATGAGCTTGAAGTTGTCGATGTCGGAGCAGACGATGTCATACTCCTTTTCCGGATTCTGCCGGAGGGTCTCCCGGACCCGCTGGTAAAAGTATTCCTTGCTGTACAGGCCGGTCAGCCGGTCGTACTGGAACTGGTTAATCATGGCGGCGGTCTCCCGCAGGCTGATGATGCTGGCGGCGCGGTGCAGGATGATCTGCGCCTTATAGGGCTTGGCCACAAAATCCGTGGCGCCGTGGGACAGGGCCGCCACCTCGTCGGCCTCGCTGTCGCTCTGCGTGGTGACGATGACCGGGATGGACGCGTAGTCGGGGTGGGCCTTGACGATTGAGAGGAAGGTGTAGCCGTCCATGACGGGCATGACGATATCCAGCAGGATCAGGGCGATCCCCTCTCCGTGCAGCTCCAGAAGGCCGAGCGCCTCCCGCCCGTTCCCCGCCTCGAGGACCCGGTACTCCGAAGACAGGATCCCGCTGAGCGTCGCCCGGTTGATCTCGCTGTCTTCCACTACCAAAACCGTTTTTTGTGCAGCCATATCTTTGCCCCTTGCTCCAACACGGACCGGGCCGCGGGCATACGCCCGCTGCTTCTCCGTTTACTCTGTTCACATGATGTTTACATTCTATCACGGCGGAGGCGGCTTGTGCAATCTTTTTCGGCGTAATATGACCGAACAGGCGAATATTTTATCTAAGTCGTCCTTCTTGTTCCATCTCTTCAAAAAATTGGATTGTAATCATAAGTAACTTTCGCTAACCTGTCGTTTTGCCGGCCGGCAATGCTATAAAAAACAGACTGGGCGGAGCCGCGGCGAGGCGTTTCGGAGGCCAACCGCCCGCATGGCGGCTCTTAGGCTGGAAATGCGGCACCAAATAAAAACAACCAGCCTTTCGACTGGTTGTTTTTATTTGGTGCCGCAGAACAGACTTGAACTGTCACGGGGTTGCCCCCGAGGGATTTTAAGTCCCTTGCGTCTGCCGATTCCGCCACTGCGGCAGATTCCGCCCCCCTATCATACCCCAAGCGGGCCGATTCGTCAAGACTGGCGGCCCGGCGGCGCGGGCAGCTCGGAGAGCAGGGAGAGCTGGTCGGCGGAGACGTAGCTGTCCACCGAAAAGGCAAAGAGCACCTGGTTGTAGCGGCCGAGCCTGAGGCTTTGAAGCAGCTCGGGCGTGGCGGTGGCGGTGTCCACAAAGGTCACCTGCTCGTAGTAGATCAGCAGGAAGGGCAGGTAGCTCTGCACCGAGCGGTCGCCGAAAATCAGCAACCGGTTGATGTAGGAGGGGTTGCCGATGTCGATGTCGACCACCGGGGAGATCCCGCCGAGCGGGATGTCCATCGTGCCGCCGAGCTCCTTTTTGAATTTCGGGTAGAGGGTGTAGTAGCGGCGGGAGGTCCCGTCGGCGCTGTAGTGGGTGACGGTGTAGCTGCGCTGGTACTGGGAGTTGTAGTTGTAGACCGACACCCGGTCGGGCGACACCTCCCGGTAGGGGGAGAGCGCGTAGAGATCGCCGTAATAGTCGTAGTCGATGTGCTCGATGGAAAAATCCTCAAGCGCGCGGGGACGCAGGCCGAGCTTTTTGGCCACCGCCGTGTAGATGTAGAAGCCGCCCAGCCCCGTCGTGGTGTTGTCGGTGTTGTAGTAGATGTACTCATCCTGGTGGTTGAAGAGGGTCGGGTAGACGTTGATCGCCGTCACATGCCCCGAGACGCGGCGGTAAACGTCGTCGATGAGCTGCGGCTGGTTATAGAGGGGCGCGATGCTGTCGTAGGGCACCTTGCCCTGCTGGACGGCGCAGGCCGTCGGGATGAGCATCACATAGCTGGGAATCTGGTAGTCGTCCGCAAAGTCGATCATCGCGAGCGTGTTGTCGTTGATGACCGACAGGCTCTTGGGCTGCACGTCGAGGGTCAGCGAATCCCCCGAGATGAAGACGCCGTTCTGCTCCTTGCCGCCCCCCATATAGTTGAGGGAGACCTGCAGGCGGCGCAGCGCGTCGGAGGAGGGGAACTGCCCCGCGAACGCCTGCTCGAGCTTCGCAAACGTCCCCGACTCTCCGGCCACCGCGTCCCACAGCGGCCGTCCGCCGCCGCGCAGCAGCAAAAAGAGCGGCACCGCGAAGACCGCCGCCAGAAAGACGACGCCCGAAAGTTTTTTGCTCATGCGCGGTTCCCCCTTTCAGAGAATTTTTGCCGCCCGCTACAGCAGGTAGGCGGTCGTCACGACCAGCAGCGCGGCGGTAAAGACCGCCGAGGCGACGCCGTAGGTGCGCGGCAGGTGCTTCTTCCACAGGCCCGCGAACCAGCCGACCAGCCCCGTCGAGGAGACCGCCGCCAGAATGAGCACGAGGTAGTGGGAGGCGAGCAGGTAGAGCACGCTCTTGCTGCTCTCGAGGGTGGCGAAGCCCCCCACGCCGAACATCATTTTAAGGAACCCGAGCGACTGCCCCGGCGTGCCGCCCGAAAAGAACGCGAAGGAGACGAGCACGACGAGGGTGGTATAGAGCCACCGGAAGAGGGTGGGAATCCCGTCCATATAGCGGCTGAGGAAATAGCGCTCAAAGATGACGAACGCCGCGAAGTAGACGCCCCAGAGCAAAAGGTTTAAACTGACGCCGAACCACAGCCCCATCAGGATGGTGACGAGCAGGATGTTGAACACGCCGGAAATCACGCTGCCCTGCGCGCCGCCGAGGTTGATGTAGACATAGCGGCGGATGTAGCGGTTGACGGTGATGTTGAAGCGGGCGAAAAAGTCGTTGACGCTCGTCGCCTGGTAGGGGTAGTGGAAGTTGTCGGGCAGCTCCACGCCGAAGACCAGCCCGATCCCCTTGGCCATGTCGCAGTAGCCGGAGAAGATGAAATAGACCGAGAAGGCGAGCGTCACCACCATCGTCCACACCGAAAGCGCCGTCATATTGAGGGCGGGCATCCCGCGCAGCGAGCCGTAGAGCTCGTAGACCGCGTCCCCGATGATCACCTTTTTGCCGAGGCCGACGAGGAAGAGCCTGCCGCCCTCCCCCGCCCGCTCCAGCGTCATGCGCATCCCCTTGACCTGGGGCATGAGCTTGTTGTGGTAGACGAGCGGCCCGGCGTAGAGCCGGGGGAAGAAGAGGTTCATCAGTGCGAGCGCGGGCAGGTTGCGCTCGGCGTAGGTGTAGCCGAAATAGCAGTCGATCACATAGCCGCAGGAGGTGAGCGCCACCACCCCGAGCCCGAGCGGGAAATGCGCGCCCCAGACCGGGCCGAGCGCCCCGTAGAGCAGAAAGATCGCCACGCTTTTGACCGCCGAGCAGATCATGATTCCCCGGCGCAGGCGGGGCATCTTGGAGGCGCGTTCAAGCAGGCGGCCCATCAGGTAGTCGAAGAGGACGATGCCCGCGAGCAGCAGGAGGTTCTCCCCCTCGAGCCACCAGTAAAAGAGGGCGGAAAAGGCGAGCAGGACCGCCGGGCGCCAGCGCATGGGGCTGATGAGGCAGACGGCGATCGTCAGCGGCAGGAACAGGTAGACGAAGGAGAGGCTGTCGAGATGCACGTCCGCGCACCCCCTTTCGTTGGTTTGGGCGGGGTCAGTGGGTCTCCAGGAAGGCGAGGAACTCCCCGCGGGTGTAGAGGGCATTGATTGCCGAAAGCATCGCGTTGGCGTTCATGCGCGCGGGCAGACCGAGCGCGGCGAGCACGCGGCGGCGCCTGCCGGCGCTGTCCGGCCCGCCGGACAGCCCCCACTCGACGAGATCCGCCTTGGTGACGGGCGCGGCGCGCTTTGCCGGGGCGGGGGCGTCCTGCCCCTCCACGGCCACGCCCGCGCGCCGCAGCGCGTCGAGCAGCACCCCGGCGGGCATCCCCTCCACCCCGAGCTTGCCCTCGGCGGAGGGCTGCGCCTTGCGCCGCTCCTTGCCGAAGATGTCCGGAATATACACGTGGGTGATCTTTTCGGGGTCGACCGCGCCGGCGATGTGCGCGCGGATGCGGAAGCCCGCCGCGTCGGAGTCGGTCAGGATGATCACGCCGTTTTTCTCCGCGAGCGCGCGGATGTAGGCGAGCTTTTCCCTGTCGCGGAAGACGTCGAACCCGTCGGTCGTCACGATCGTCGCGTCGACGAGCGACGAGAGCTTCGCCTTATCGTATTTTCCCTCGACGATCACCGCCTGCTTTAATTTGATCATCCCGCTCGCTTCCCCGTCAGTAAAAATAGTTTGGTGATCGTTTCCTCAAGCACGACCCGGTCGTCCCCGCCCGTGCTCTTGAGGCGCATGTCCGCGTCGGCGAGCAGCGTCAGCATCTTCCCGAGCTGCCCGGCCGTATAGCCGCCGCTGTCGCTCATCGCGTTCTTGATCGCGAAGGTGCGGTTTTTGGCGTAGCCGAGTTCCGCCGCCGCGCGCTCCGCCGGGACGTTCGCCTGCCGCGCCGCAAAGCCGCGGTAGAGGTCGCAGAACGCCCCCGACAGCACCGCCAGCACCTTTCCCGCGGGCTCCCGCAGGTAGATGAGCTGGTCGACGAGTTCCATCGCCGCGTCGAACCGCCCCCGCAGGATCGCCTTGGAGAGGTCGAACACCTTCGCCTGCAGCACCGTCGTCACGACCGCGTCCACGTCCGCGCGCTCGATCCTGCCTCCGCCCACATAGGCGCAGAGCTTGTCGAGCTCGGTGGCGAGCAGCTGCAAGTCGTCGGTGCACCGCTCGACCATGTAGGAGGCCACCGCGCTTTCCAGCTCGCAGCCGTTTTTCTGTGCGCGGTCGCGCAGGAAGCGCAGCGTGTCGCTGCTCCTGCGGCTGCCCAGCTCGACGACGCAGCCCGCGCCGTCGCACGCCTTCACGAGCCTGGCGAGCTTCTCCCTTTTGGCGGGCGGGTTCTTGACGGTGATCACCACCGTCGTCGTGCGCGGCGGGTCCGCCAGCACCCCGCACAGCTCGTCGAGCTGCCCGGCGTCCAGCTTGTCCGGGTCGAGGTCGAGGGTCACGCACCGCCCCTCCGAAAAGAAGGGCAGCGACTCCACCGCGTCGTAAAACGCCTGCAAATCGAGGCTGTCCCCCTCGAAGCGGTGGAGGTTGAAGTCGTTGAACTCCCCGCCCAGCGCCTTTTTGACGAGCAGCTTTTCATAGTTCGCAATCAGGTAGGGCTGGGTGCCGTGGAGCAGGTAGACCCGCTCGAGCTCGGGACCCTTGACATGCTTGGCAAAATCGCTCTCCATCTGGAAGCGCACGGCGCGCCCCCCCTTTCTTCTATGGAATCCGCAGCGTGACCACCACGCTGCCGAAATACCGGTCGTTCGTTTTGACCGCCACGCCGGGCGCGGCGACCAGCTCGTTTTTCGCGTTGACGAGCAGATCCGCCTCCTGCGGGGACTGGGTGAACTCCTTGACGATGCGCAGATTTCCCGCCTCGAGCCGCAGGGTCTCCGCGTCCCACCCCGCGGCGGCAAGCCCCGCGCACCCGAACAGCTCCGCCGAAAACCCGTAGGTCCCGTCCAGCCCGAAGGCGGCGTCGGCGGGCACCTCCCCCAAAAGGAGCAGCGCGGGGTTGGAAAGCAGGTCCGCCTCCCGGCGCGCGGCCAGCAGGTCGATCCGCTCCACCCCGTGGTCGCGGAAGAAGGCGCGCAGGTTCCGCGCCTCGTAGAGGGAATCGGGAACGCCGATCAGCGCGCCCTGTCCATGATAGGCCACGGCGACCGCGGAGCCGTTCTCCGGCAGGGCGATCTCCATCGTGTTCCCCCACGCCAGCGACTGGGAAAACGCGCCCGCCGTGAGCGCCAGCGCCGACAGCGCGGCGGCCTGCCGCCTGACGGCCGGCTTCACCCGCAGCGCGGCCAGGACCGCGCCGCCCAGCAGGCAGGCGCCCATCCACAGCACGAGCCAGTCGCTGCGAAGCGGCAGGGCTGCAAACCGGAACCGTGACCACCACTGGGCCGTCTCGGTGATCGCGCGGACGGACACGCCGCCCACAAGCCCGAAGAACCGCGCCGGGACCGCGAGTACGGGGAGGAACCCCGCGAACCCGCAGAGCAGCCCGCCCGCGAGGGCGAAGGGGACCGCGGGCGCGACGATCAGGTTGACGAGCGGCGACACGAGGGATATCTGGCCGAACCGCCAGCAGAGCACCGGCGCGGTAAACAGCTGGGCGCAGAGGGTCGCGGACAGCATTGAGAGGAGCGCGTAAGCCTTCGGGCGGGTCTCCTCGAGCGTGAAGCCGCCGACCCCGCACAGGCGTTTGGAAAACCATCCGGCCATCGGGCCGGATGCGGCGGCGATGCCCATTGTGGCGAGGTAGGAGAGCTGAAGCCCCGTGCTGAACGCGGCGTAGGGGTTGCAGAGCAGCATCAGGACGACGGCAAACCCGAGGGAATTGAGCGTGTCGGAATCGCGGCCGCAAAGCAGCGCGGCGCGGCAGACGATCAGCATGACGCCCGCGCGCACGACCGAATGGGAAAAGCCGGTGAGGCCCATGAGGAAGAGGACGGCCGCGATCTCCGCGATGCCCCGCTGCCGCCGCGAAAGGAAGCAGGCGGCAAGCAGCGCGTCGATGAGCGCGACGAAAACGGAAAGGTGCAGGCCGGACACCGCCAGCAGGTGGGAAATCCCCGCGCGGGAATAGTCGTAACGCAGTTCGGGGGAAAGCCCCTCGGTACGGCCCGTCACGAGCGTGGCGAGCAGCTCTCCGTATTCGTTGGGAAGCTCGTGCAGGATATTTTGGCGGATGCCCGCGCGGTATTCCGCGAGCGCCACCCGCAGGCCGCCGGGCCGCTCCCCCACAACGGCGGGCGCGCCGGAGACCGTCCCCCGGAAGCGGAAGCCGTCCGCCCAAAGGCGTTCCCGTTCCGCTTCGGGGACCTCCAGCTTTAACTCCCATTCTACCACATCGCCGGGGGCAACCGCAAGCGCGGCGGGCGCGCTCACCTGAATCCGCGCGCCCGAAAGGCCCGCGGGCATCCCCTCGCGGTCCGCCGTGAGGGACAGCCGGGCGTAGCTGCCGTAATCCGCGCGGTCGGTCACCACCGCACGCACCCGCCGCGTCCCCTCCCGACGTGCGGCGGGCTCCACGGCCAGCGCGTGATAAACCGCCAGCGAGAGCATACAGGCGCAAAAGGCCGCCGCCGCGGAATAGGTCCACAGCGGCAGCCTGCCTTTCAGGAGCAGCGCGGCAAAGACAGCGGCCCCGATCCCCGCGCAGATAAGCGGGTCCCAGCCGAACGTCCCGACCGCAAGAACGGCGGCAAACCACACGAGCCCGCCGATATGGAACGCCCTGTTCATCCCTTCGGGGCGGATGCGCGCCTGTCGCTGCGCCCCACCAGATAGTCGATCGTCACGCCGTAAAAGGCGGCGAGCTTCACCGCAATCCGCAGAGGGATGCGCCGCGTTTTTTCCTCGTAGCGCACATAGGTCCGCCGGTCAATGCCCAGCATCCTTGCAGTCTCTGCCTGTCCCAAACCGGATTCCTCCCGCAACGCGCGCAGCCTTGGATAGCACATGGCGATCACCTCGCTAGTATGATAGCACGATGCTAGCCAAAGGCGCAGTTTTATGAGTTTTACTCATAACGAATCTTAATCGCCTTCCGCCCAGGGGCCGGAGGGCTTGCCGGTAGTCGACCGGCGGCGGTTTTGGATTTTCCGCCCGGGGGGCGGAGGGGCTTTTTATCGCCCTCCTTTGGAGGGCTAAGGGGAGCCGCCTGCGGCGGCAGAAATTGCCGGGTCCCGCCCCGGCGGGCGGGCCGACTTCTTGCGCGCCCAAGAAGTCG
>NZ_JANFZX010000027.1:0-34799 GCF_024461615.1 Anaerotruncus sp. DFI.9.16 | reverse complement strand
TTCCTTTTCGTCCGTCCGAAAAGGAACCCGTGGTGCGCGGCGGAACGCGCTCGTGTTTCTTGCCGCTTGAAAAGCGGCAATTCCCGTCTACGCCCCGCCGGGCGCAGCGCGGTAAACTCAAGAGGATTCCGCCGGGCGGCCATCGGCGGGACACGCCTCCGGCACTAGGCCTGCGGGCCGTCGCAGCGCGGCAACCTCCGTCGCTCACGAGCGGCAAATACCGCCTTTATTTTTTGCAGAGCTCAACAGCGATCCGCGAGGCCAGCCGCGCGTTGTTATACACAAGCTCGATGTTGGCTTCGAGGCTCTTGCCGGCGGTGATCTGCTGGATCCGGTCGAGCAGGAAGGGGGTCAGCTCCTTGCCCTTGACGCCCTTCTGCGCGGCCTCGGCGCAGGCGTCCTCGATGGTGCGGGAGATGTAGTCGTGGTCCATGGCGTACTGCTCGGGGATGGGATTGGTGACCAGCATGCCGCCGCGGAGTCCCAGGTCCTCCTTGGCAGAAAACGCCGCCGCGATCTCCTCGGGGGTATCCATGCGGTAATCGACCTTGAAGCCGCTCTTGCGCGTATAGAAGGCGGGAAGCTCCTCCGTCTGGTAGCCCAGCACGGTGACGCCCTTCGTCTCCAGGTATTCGAGCGTGAGCCCGAGGTCAAGGATCGACTTGGCGCCGGCGCAGACCACCATGACGGGGGTTTCGGCCAGCTCCTCCAGGTCGGCGGAGATGTCCATCGTCGTCTCGGCGCCGCGGTGCACGCCGCCCACGCCGCCGGTGGCGAAGACCTGGACCCCGGCCAGCGCGGAGAGGATCATCGTGGCGGCCACCGTGGTGGCGCCGTCTTCGCCGCGGGCGCAGAGCACCGGCAGATCGCGGCGGCTGGCCTTGATGACGCCGAGCCCCTTCTTGCCCAGATGGGTGATCTCCTCCTCCGAGATGCCCACCTTCAGCTTGCCGCCGATGACGGCCACCGTCGCGGGTTCGGCGCCGCAGCTCCGGACGACCTCCTCCACCTTGAGGGCGGTTTCGACGTTGCGCGGATAGGGCATGCCGTGGGAGATGATGGTGGATTCCAGCGTGACCACCGGACGGTTGTTGTCGAGGGCCTCCCGGATACGGGGGGAAACTTCGAGGTATTTTTCAAGACGGTTCATGATACGGACACTCCTTCTCGTCAATTTGATTTATTCATCGGGGGTCGGTGTGGGCGCCCCCGTGATTGCCAGGATGGATTCCGCGCTGATGCGCGGACTGATCGTCTCGGCGCTTTCGATGCAGATGTCGGCCGCGGCCAGCCCGGCCTTGGCGCAGTCCCGCAGCGAAAAGCCCTGTCGCCAGCCCCAAGCGAGCGCGGCCATGAAGCTGTCGCCGGCGCCGGTGCTGTTGACCATGTGGGAGGGATAGGCGGGCAGGTGGAACTGCTCGTGGTGGTCGGCGCAGAAAACGCCCTTGGAGCCGAGGGAGAGGAACACCTGCTCGACCCCCATGTCCAGAAAGCGGCGGGCGGCGCGGCGGAGCGAATCTTCGTCGCGGATCTCGATACCGGTCAAAAGCTGCGCCTCCAGGAGGTTTGGCTTGATCGTGTGGATCTTGTAGAAGAGCCCGGCCAGCTTTTTCGCCTTGACGGTGGAGACGGTGTCGGCGAAGAGCGGGCAGCGGCAGTTTTCCGCCAGGAACCGCAGGCTCTCCTCCGGCAGATTGGTGTCCATGATGCACAGGCTCGCGCGGTTGATCAGGTCCATCTTGCTCTCGAAAAAGCGCGGTGTGAGCTCCTCGTAGATGTCCATCTCGTTGATCGCGAGCTGCATCTCGCCGGTGTGGTCGGCGATGAACAGGTAGGTGGAGGTCGTCCCTCCCGGCACGGTCAGGGTGTCGTTCACATCGATCCCCAGACGGCGGCAGCCCTCGGCGAGCTGGTTGGCGTGGGAGTCGTCCCCGAAGGCCGTGATGAGCTTGACGTCCTCCCCCAGCAGCGCCAGGTTGTGGGCGATGTTGCGCGCCACGCCGCCCGGCGACAGCCGCACCTTGCCGGGGTTGGAATCCTGCGCCACGAGCGGGGCGTCCGGACGGCCGCTGATGTCCATATTGGCGCCGCCCACCACCACGATATAGGGATTTTTCTGCAGCAGGTAGCCCTTACCCTGAATGAAGCCCTTCTTCATCAGGTTGGAGATGTGCACCGCGACCGACGAACGGGCGATCCCGGCCCGCGAAGCCAGCTCCTGCTGAGAAATCAGCGGGTTATCCTCTATCCAGCGCAGAATCTGCCGCTCGCGTTCAGTGATCATGCTCCTCGCTCCTTAAACATATGTTTATTTGATTAATCTTATGCTTATATTCTAGCAGGCCAACCGCGCTTTGTCAAGACAAAAAAAGAAAAAAACGCCCCCGCTTTCGCGGGGGCGTTTTTAAACAATCGGGGGTTACCGTTCGCCCTTGCGGTAGGGCGTGCCGTTGGCCTTCGGGGCCTCCGAACGGCCGACGAAGAGCACGAGCACCACCATTGTGAGCACATAGGGCAGCATGGCCAGCAGCTGGGAGGGGATGTACTCCATCCCGCCGAGCATGACCACCATCGCTTGGGCGAAGCCGAAGAGCAGGCAGGCGCGCAGCGCCCCCTGCGGGGTCCACTTGCCGAAGATCACGGCGGCCAGCGCGATGAAGCCGTGGCCGGAGATGACCGTCGGGCTGAAGTTGGAGACGACCGCCAGCGTCATGGCCGCGCCGCCGAAGCCGGCGAGAAGGCCCGAGAGGATGCAGCAGACGTAGCGGATCACATAGATGTTGACGCCGAGCGAATCGGCCGCCGCGGGATGCTCGCCGCAGGCCAGCACCCGCAGGCCCCATTTGGTCTTGTAGAGGAAGAACCACATGGCGACGGTCAGCAGGATGGCCAGCGGCACCGTGATGTCGATGTTGATGGCGTTGATGGTCAGGTTGGAGGTGTCCATCCCGAGCAGCGACAGGATCTTCGGCAGCTTTTTGGGCACCGGCTGGGTCTGGGTCGCGCCGTCGAAGAAGAGCCGCGACAGGAAGAGCGCCAGCCCCAGGCCGATGAAGTTGATGGCGACGCCGGAGATGGTCTGGTTGCCCTGCAGGTGGATGGAAGCCACCGCATGGAGCACCGCCATGGCGGCCCCCGCCAGCCCGCCGATCAAAAATCCGAGCCACGGGCTCCCGGTGAAGTACCCCACCGCGGTGGCGACAAACGCGCCGATCGTCATCATGCCCTCGATGCCGATGTTGTCCACACCGGAACGCTGGGTGATGACCCCGCCGAGCGCCGCGAAGATGAGGGGCGCCGAATACATCAGGGTGATATTGATGGCAAGCAGGATGTTATTCAACATGTGAACCACCCCTTCTCTTGAGCCGTTCGGCGATCATCGGGTAGATGGAGACCAGCGCCACACAGAAGACGATGGAGCCGATCATAATGTTGATGATCTCGCTCGGCGCGCCGATTTCCGACTGGATGGAGCCGCCCCCGTACTTGAGCCCGCTGAACAGCAGGCCGGAGAGCACGCAGCCGAGCGGATTGTTGTTTGCGATCAGCGAGACGGAGATGCCGTCCCAGCCGTAGCCCTCGGTGACCGGCAACACGCTGATGCGGAAGGGATTGGTGCCGAGAATCTGGATGGCGCCCGCCAGCGCCGCGATACCGCCGGAAATGAACATGGCCATGACCATGTTCTTCTTGACGCCGATGCCGGCGAATTCGGCGGCGTCCTTGTTGGCGCCGACCGCGCGCAGCTCAAAGCCCTTGGTCGTCCGGTTGAGGTAGTACCAGGCGAGCAGCACGACCACAAGCGCGAGCAGAATGCCCCAGTGCAGGTCGGTGCGCAGGAAATCGCCCCAGAAGGCGTTCGACTTGATGAACTCCTTGCCCGCTTCCGACTTCTTCCAGTCCCCCAGGAAAAGCAGCTTCGCGGTGTCCGCGACCTCGTAGGAGGCCTGGGAGCCGGGCTTCTTCACACCGGGCAGCGTGAGGATGAAGTTGTTGAAGTAGAGGGCGATCCAGTTGAGCATGATGGTGGAGATGACCTCATGCACGCCGAACCGGGCCTTGAGCCACCCGGCCAGCCCGCCGAACAGCCCGCCGAAGAGGAAGGCCAGCAGCAGGACCGCCGCCGGATGGACGCCCATCGGCAGCAGGAAGTAGCGGCCCACCAGCGCTGCGGTCACGGTGCCGATCATGTACTGCCCCTCCGCGCCGATGTTGAAGAGCCCGCTCTTGTAGGCGAAGGAGACCGAAAGGCCGGTCAGGATGATCGGCACGGCGTTGATGACGATCTGGGAGACGTATTTCGGCTTCCGGAACATGCCGGCGAACATCGCGCCGTAGGCCTCCAGCGGGTTGTAGCCGGCCACCGCCAGCACCACCGCGCCGACAATGAAGCCGATCAGAACCGAAATGAGGATCCCGGTCATCGGTTTCTTGAGCAGCTTGATGAGTCGATCCCTCATGTCTGGTTCCCCCCTCCCGCCATCAGCAGGCCGATTTCCTTTTCGTCGGCGCCCGCGGCGTCCATTTCGCCGACGATCCTGCCGTTATAGAGCACATTGATGCGGTCGGACAGGTCCATGACCTCGTCAAGCTCCAGGCTGATGAGCAGCACCGCTTTGCCGTGGTCCCGCTGCTCCACCAGCGACTTATGTACAAATTCAATGGCGCCCACGTCCAGTCCGCGTGTGGGCTGGACCGCGATCAGCAGGTCGGGGTCGTTGGTGACCTCGCGCGCAATGATCACCTTCTGCTGGTTGCCGCCCGACAGGGCGCGCGCCTCGGTCCGCGCGCAGTCGGCGGGCCGCACGTCAAACTCCCCGATGAGCTTCTGGGCGTTCTCCTGAATCTTGGGGAAATTCAGCACGATGCCCTTGGAAAACGGGGGTTTGCGGTAGTTTTCGATCACCATGTTCTCCGCCACCGAAAAGCTCAGCACCAGCCCGCGCTTGTGGCGGTCCTCATGGATGGTGCAGATGCCGTGGTCGAGCACGTTGCGCGTCGTCGTGTTCTGAATTTCGGCGCCGTTGATCACGATCCTGCCCCCGTCGCAGCGGGTCAGGCAGGTGATCGCCTCGACGAGCTCCTTCTGGCCGTTGCCGTCGATGCCGGCAATGCCGAGGATCTCGCCCTTGTGCACGTTCAGGGAGAGGCCGCGCAGCTTTTCGATGCCGCGGTTGTCCCTGACGGTGAGGTCCTCGATGGAAAACACCACGTCGCCGGGTGTGGCGGGCTTTTTTTCGATGTGCAGCGTGACCTCGCGCCCGACCATCTTCGTGGCCAGGTCCTCCTCGCTCTCCTCCGCGACCGACACCGTGTCCACATAGTGGCCCCGGCGGATGATGGTGCAGTAGTCGGAGGACTGCTTGATCTCGCGCAGCTTGTGGGTGATGATGATGACCGTCTTGCCGTCTCCGACCAGGCGGTGCATGATTTCGATCAGTTCCTCGATCTCCTGCGGGGTCAGAACCGCCGTGGGCTCGTCGAGGATCAGGATATCCACGCCGCGGTAGAGGGCTTTCAGGATCTCCACCCTCTGCTGCATGCCGACCGAAACGTCCTGGATCTTGGCGTCGGGGTCCACATAGAGGCCGTACCGTTCGGAGAGCTCCCGGATCTGCGCCTTGACCGACTCGAGGTCCAGCACGTCAAAGCCCTTCGTGGTCTCCGCGCCGAGCATGATATTCTGTGTGACGGTGAAATTCTCCACCAGCATGAAGTGCTGGTGGACCATGCCGATGCCGTGTTTGATCGCCACGCTCGGGTTCTTGACCTCCACCGGCTCCCCGTTGAGGAGGATCTCCCCCTCGTCCGCCCGGTAGAAGCCGTACAGGATGTTCATGAGCGTGGATTTCCCCGCGCCGTTCTCACCGAGCAGCGCGTGGATCGTACCTTTTCTGACATTCAAATCCACATGATCCAACGCGCAGAAGCTGCCGAAATACTTGCAAATCTGCTTCATCTGGACCGCATATTGGGGGGTTCCCGCTTCCATAACCTGCCTCCTCGCCAACAACAATCTGCATCAGGGTCCCGGCCGCGGCGGGCCGGGAAGCGCGTCCGCGCCCCCTGGCTAAAAAAGGGCTGCCGCAGGAAACCCGCAAGGGGTTCCATCTGCCATAACAGCCCTTTTGGGCCCGCGGGGGCAAAAACCCCCGCGGGCAAATAACGCTCTACAGGCGAATCTTACAGGTTGGCCACGAAGGCGTCGAAGTCCTCCTGGGTGTAGGGGACAACGATCTCGCCATCGATGATCTTCTGCTGCAGTTCGTCCACCTGGGCGAGCAGCTCGGCGGACAGGTGCTTGTCGGAGGAGGGGGCGATGCCCACGCCGCCTTCCGCCAGGCCCATGGTGACGTTGGTGCCGCCCAGCTCTTCGCCGTCCATGATGCGCCCGGTGATGTCGTAAACAGCGTTGCCGACGTTCTTCAGCGCGGAGGTGATGACGTTGTCGGGAGCCAGGAAGTTCTGGTCAAGGTCGACGCCGATGACCATCTTGTTCATCTCTTTGGCGGCCTCGATGGCGCCGCTGCCCGTCTGGCCGGCCGCGTGGAAGATCACGTCGGCGCCGTCGGTGTACATCTTCTGCGCCATGGCCTTGCCCTTGGCGGTGTCGCTGAAGCTCTCGGCCAGCGCGAAGTCATACTGGATCTCCTTGCCGAGCTCCTTGGCGCCGTAGCGCACGCCGGCCTCATAGCCGTATTTGAAGCGGTCCATGACGGGGCTCTCCATGCCGAGCAGGAAGCCGACATGGTTCGTCTCGGTCTTGTGGGCGGCGATGTAGCCGACCAGGAAGGAGGACTGCTCCGCCTGGAACTGCACGCCGATGGCGTTCGGGTACTGGCCGGCCTCAAAGACGTCGTCGACGAGTGCGTAGCGCTGGTCGGGGTTGCTCTCGGCGGCCGCGGCCAGGGCGTCCTTCATCAGGAAGCCGATGCCCCAGACGATGTCCGGCGCGTCGTCGGTGACCTTCGCCAGGTTGGGCGCGTAGTCGGCGTCCTTCTTGGACTCGAGGAAGCTGACCTTGACGCCCTTGTCGCTCTCGAGGCGCTGCATGCCCTCCCAAGCGGACTGGTTGAAGGACTGGTCGTTGATTCCGCCGACGTCGGTGACGAGCGCGGCGGAAAATGCTCCGTCGGTCGGAGCGGCGTCGTCCGCGGGCTCCTCAGCGGGCTCGGCGGAGGGGGCCGTCTCGGCGGGCGCCGTGGAGGACGGGGTCTCGGGGGTGCCGCCGCACGCGGCGAGCATGCCGGCGACGAGAACCATAGCCAGAATCGTACTCAGTAATTTCGTCTTTTTCATAATTTTCTCCTTTATTGCATTTTGAATGAATCTGCCGGCGGAAACCGGCAGGATCAAACCGTTATCAAAGCAGGTCCTCGGGACCGAAGGATTCGGGCAGCAGCTGCTCCAGCGTATACTCCCGGATATCCGCTTCCTTTTCGCTCACGGCCACATAGACCTTCATGCCCGGCACGGCGAATTCCCGCAGGAACTGGCGGCAGATGCCGCAGGGGAAGGCGTAGCCCCGCTCCTCCGGCTTCGCGTCGCGGTGCCAGCCGACGACCGCGATCTCCGCGAAACGCTTCTCCCCCTCGAAGACCGCCCGCAGGGCGGCGTTGCGCTCGGCGCAGATGCCCGCGCCGTAGGAGGCGTTTTCCACATTGCAGCCCTGGTAGACCTTGCCGCCCGAAGTGAGCAGCGCCGCGCCGACGCGGAAATTCGAATAGGGGGAATAACTGCTCTCCCGCGCTTCGATCGCCAGGCGCACCAATTCTTTCTTATCCATTTCAGCAGCGTCCTTTCCCGCATGGGAGGCGGCTTTCCGCCTCCGCTCCGCTTACAAAAAATCCGGCTTTTCCGCTCGCCGCGCCTACGCGCCGAAGATGGAAAACACCGGTTCCAAGTGGGCAGTTTGTCCCACCGATTACGGTTTCAGTATAACACAGCCGCTCGAAATGTAAAGGCTATCTTTCTAAATTTTTCAGAAATTGCAGATATTGGCTTTCTTTTTTGGCACAGGCTACAAAACTTTTGCTTAGGACAAATTGCACTTTTTCAATCCGGATCTTTCCATTCCGCTTGGGCAAAACGTACAGTCATACCGCTTGTTTGCTGTGCATGCCTACAAAGAATCCAAAAAGGGACTCGTGTCCTTTTTTTCCGTTTTCAGCGTTGCTATAATAAACATGGAGGAACGAAAAGCACAAAACGCGGCCTCCCCGGCCCGAATGGCCGCGCGTTGAGAGGAGCGGAAAACGGATGCAGTTTGCCGACTGGCTACAATCAGAACCCATGCCGCTGGCGGCCCGTCTGCGCAAGCTCTTCGCGGGCTTTCCGTCCGACGCCCCCGTGCTGACGGCCGAGGCCCGCGCGGGCGAGCACATCATCCGCCAGGACGACCCCTGCGGCTCCGTCTGCGTGCTGCTCGAGGGGCGCGTCACCGTCTCGGGCATCCAGCCCGGCTACGCCACCTACACCTTCTCCGATTTCGACGCGATCGAGTTTTTCGGGGAATACGAGGCGCTCTCCGGCGCCGACCGCTTTTTTGCGCAGGTGCAGGCGAAGACCCGCTGCCGCCTGCTGCGGCTGCCCGCCTCCAGCTATATGCAGTGGATTCTGTCGGACAGCGGCATCATGCTTTCCCGGGTGCGGGCGGTCATGCAGAGCCTGCTGCTTCAGGCGGACCGGGAGCGCAGCTTCCTCTTCCTGGACAGCGAAAGCCGGCTGCTGCAGTTTTTGACCGGCTTTTGCACGCGAAATCCCGCGGAGGACGGGGAGCCGGTCGTCGTGGAGATGACCCGTTCCGCCATCTGTGAGGAAACCGGCTTCTGCGTGCGCACCATCAACCGCAGCATCCGCCGCCTCGAGCAGGACGGGTTCCTGACCGTGCGGCGCGGCAAGATCACCGTCTCGCCGCAGCAGGAGCAGCGGATGCGCAGGGAGCTGGCCCTGCGGATCGGGCGATAATGCTGTAACAAAACAATTCACATATCGACAGTGGATGAATGGAGGATTTGATTATGGTTGATCTGGAAAATATCCGCAAAATCGTAACATCCCGCGAACTCACCCATGAGCAGAAGCTCATGCAGCTTGCGAAGGCGGCGGAAAACTCGCTGGACGTGCTGAATATCCCGCCGCGCACCAGGCATTTCTTCGAGACGGGCGCCATCAACGACCTCTTTGAGGGCGGCGCGCCCTACCGTCCGCGCTACATCCTGCCCGACTATGAAAAATTCGTCAAAAACGGCAGCGCGTTTTTGCGCGTGGACCCGCCCAAGGACCTCGACGAGCTGCTCAACGCCCTGATGATCCTCTACCGCCACGTGCCTTCGATCACCAACTTCCCGGTCTATCTGGGCAGCCTCGACACGCTCATCGACCCCTTCCTCGACGGGCTCTCCGACGAGGAGATCTGCAAGAAGCTGCGCCTCTTCCTCAACTACCTCGACCGCACCATCACCGACTCCTTCTGCCACGCCAACCTCGGCCCCAGGGACACGAGGGCCGGACGGCTGATCCTCAAGGTGGAGAAGGAGCTCGCCAACACGGTGCCGAACATGACCATCAAATACGATCCGGCCGTCACGCCCGACGACTTCATGGAGGAGGCCATTGAGTGCTCGCTCGCCTGCTCCAACCCGGCCATCTGCAACGACGTGGCCAACCGCGCCCCCTTCGACCGTTACGGCGTGGCCAGCTGCTACAACATCCTGCCGATCTGCGGCGGGGCCTACACCCTCACCCGCGTCACCCTGACCGAGCTGGTCAAGGAGGCGGTGAACGAGGAGCAGTTTATCGGGGAGCTTCTGCCCGAATGCCTTGGCCTCATCGCCGATTACATGAACGAGCGCATCCGCTTCATCGTCGAGCAGTCCGGCTTCTTTGAGTCCAACTTCCTCGTGAAGGAGGGCCTGCTTTCCCCCGACCGCTTCCTGCCCATGTTCGGCGTGACCGGTCTGGCCGAGTGCGTCAACGCGCTGATGGCCGACCAGGGGAAGGTCTACGGCCGCGATCCCGAGGCGGATGATCTCGGGCAGCGGATCATGGACGCCATCGCGCGCATCGTCCCCACCTTCACGGCGGCCTACTCCCCCATCTCCGGCAACAAATTCATGCTGCACGCGCAGGTGGGTCTCGATTCCGACCTCGGCATCACGTCGGGCGTGCGCATCCCCGTGGGCGGCGAGCCGGATTCCTTCTCCGACCATCTGCGCCACTGCGCCCGCTTCCACAAGTACTTCCCCACCGGCGTGGGCGACATCTTCCCCATCGCCTCCAACGTGACCCAGAACCCGGCCGCGCTGCTCGACGTGGTCAAGGGCGCCTTCCAGACCGGCGTGCAGTACATGAGCTTCTATTCGGCCGACACCGACCTCGTGCGCATCACCGGCTACCTGGTCAAGCGCAGCGAGATGGAGAAATACCGCAACCACCAGGTCGTCCTCAAGAACACGACCCAGCTGGGCGCGCCCAACTACGACGTGAACCGGCTGGCGGAACGCAAGGTGCGGATGGCATGAAAAACGCCGCTCCGGTCAACCGAATCATCCCCTTCAGCACGGTGGACGGCCCGGGCAGCCGGACCTCCATCTTCGTGCAGGGCTGCAACATCGCCTGCGCCTACTGCCACAATCCCGAGACGCAGCGGATGTGCGTCCACTGCGGCGACTGCGTGCCGGGCTGCCCGGCGGGCGCCCTCTCGATGGTCGACGGGCGTGTCGTCTGGGACGAGGCGCTCTGCGCCTGGTGCGACAGCTGCATCCGCACCTGCTCCCACCACGCCTCCCCGCGCGTCCTCTGGATGACGCCGGAGGACGCGATGGAGCGTGTTTCCCGAAACATCCCCTTCATCCGGGGCGTCACCGTCTCGGGCGGGGAATGCTCCCTCTACCCCGACTTTTTGACCGGGCTCTTTACCCTTGCGAAGGAGCGGGGGCTCACCTGCCTCATGGACAGCAACGGCACGGCGGACCTCGCGCGGCACCCCGCGCTCATGGAGGTCTGCGACGGCGTCATGCTGGACGTGAAAAGCTGGGACCCCGCCGTCCACCGGGCGCTCACCGGCGCGGACAACGCCGCCGTCAAAAAAAACCTCGCCTTCCTCTCCGAGACAGGCAAGCTGGAGGAACTGCGCCTCGTGGTCGTCGACGGCCTCGTGGACGCGGAGGCGGTCATCGCGGGCGCCGCGGAGACGCTCGGGCCGCGTGCCGCCGAAACCCGTCTCAAGCTCATCACCTTCCGCTGCCAGGGGGTGCGCGGGCGGCTGAAAAACCACCCCTCCCCCAGCCGGGAGACGATTGAACGCCTGGGAGAGCTCGCCCGCAGGGCCGGCTTCCGGGAGATCCGGCTCATCTGAAATCAGATCAAAGAGGCCCCGCGCCTGCGAAATGCAGGCGCCGCCCAGACGGGCGGCCGCTTCTTTATGGGATCTTATTCGTTGATCTTGATGACAACGCCCGAACCAACGGTACGGCCGCCCTCACGAATCGCGAAGCGGAGGCCTTCCTCGATCGCGATCTCGGTGATCAGCTCAACGTCCATCTCGACGTTGTCGCCAGGCATGCACATCTCGACGCCCTCAGGCAGGGAGACGACGCCGGTCACGTCGGTGGTACGGAAATAGAACTGCGGACGATAGTTGTTGAAGAACGGGGTGTGACGGCCGCCCTCTTCCTTTTTCAGGATGTAGACCTGGCCGCGGAACTTGGTGTACGGATGGATCGAGCCGGGTTTGCAGAGAACCTGGCCGCGCTCGATCTCGGTGCGCTGAATGCCGCGGAGCAGGGCGCCGATGTTGTCGCCGGCCTCGGCGTAGTCGAGGATCTTGCGGAACATCTCGATGCCGGTAACGACGGTCTTCTTCTTCTCGTCGGAAAGACCGACGATCTCGACCTCGTCGCCAGTCTTCAGCTGGCCACGCTCGACACGGCCGGTGGCGACGGTGCCGCGGCCGGTGATGGTGAAGACGTCCTCAACAGGCATCAGGAACGGCAGGTCGGCCTTGCGCTCCGGAGTCGGGATATACTCGTCGACAGCGTCCATGAGCTCGAGGATGCTGGCATACTCGGGAGCGGTCGGGTCGGTGCTGGCGCACTCGAGGGCCTGCAGCGCGGAACCCTTGATGATGGGGATATCGTCGCCGGGGAAGTCGTAGCTGGAGAGCAGCTCACGGATTTCCATCTCAACGAGCTCGAGCAGCTCGGGATCGTCGACCTGGTCGACCTTGTTCATATAGACGACGATATAGGGAACGCCGACCTGACGGGCGAGCAGGATGTGCTCACGGGTCTGGGGCATCGGGCCGTCGGCGGAGGAGACGACGAGGATCGCGCCGTCCATCTGCGCGGCGCCGGTGATCATGTTCTTGACGTAGTCGGCATGTCCCGGGCAGTCGACATGCGCGTAGTGGCGCTTGTCGGTCTCGTACTCAACGTGCGCGGTGTTGATGGTGATGCCGCGCTCCCTCTCTTCAGGGGCCTTATCGATCATGTCATACGCTTCGAACTGGGCCTGGCCCTTCATCGCGAGAACCTTGGTGATCGCCGCGGTCAGCGTGGTCTTGCCGTGGTCAACGTGTCCGATCGTACCAATGTTGACATGGGGCTTGTTTCTTTCAAAATGTGCCTTTGCCATCGAAAATTTCCTCCCTTATGATCAAGAATTTTATTCACGGGGATATTCCTGTGCCGGCGCTGGTAGTCCGCCGGGCCTGATGCTTGTATTCTACCAATTCGCAGGGGAAAAAGCAAGTCTTATTCGGCTTTTTTGCCCCTGGAGGACATAATTCCTTCCGCGATCGACTTCGGAACCTCGATGTAGTGGCTGGGCTCCATGACATAGTTGCCGCGGCCCTGCGTCTTGGAACGCAGGTCGTTGGAGTAGCCGGACATCTCGGAGAGCGGGACGAACGCCCGGATCTCCTGCGCGCCGAAGACGGCGTCCATGCCCTGGATCTGTCCGCGGCGGCTGTTCAGGTCGCCGATGACGTCGCCCATGTAGTCCTCCGGCGTGGTGACGGAGACCTTCATGATCGGTTCGAGCAGGACCGGGTCGGCCTTCTGCATGGCCATCTTGAACGCCATCGAAGCGGCGATCTTAAACGCCATTTCGGAGGAGTCGACCTCGTGGTAGGAGCCGTCGTACAGCGTGACCTTCACGTCGACGACCGGATAGCCGGCGAGCACGCCCGCCTGCATCGCGCCCTGAATACCCTGGTCGATCGGACCGATGTATTCCTTCGGGATGGCGCCGCCCACGATCGCGTTGACGAACTCGTAGCCCTTGCCGCTCTCGTTGGGTTCGATGCGGATCTTGACGTGTCCGTACTGGCCCTTACCGCCCGACTGGCGCGCATATTTGTGGTCGACGTCGGCCATCTTGCGGATGGTCTCCTTGTAGGCGACCTGCGGCTTGCCGACGTTCGCCTCGACCTTGAATTCCCTCAGCAGGCGGTCGACGATGATCTCCAGATGGAGCTCGCCCATGCCCGCGATGATCGTCTGGCCGGTCTCCTGATCGGTGTAGGTGCGGAAGGTGGGGTCCTCCTCGGCCAATTTGCCCAGGCCGATCGCCATCTTCTCCTGGCCGGCCTTGGTCTTCGGCTCGATCGCCAGGTTGATGACCGGCTCGGGGAACTCCATCGACTCGAGGATGATCGGATGCTTGGGATCGCAGAGCGTGTCGCCCGTGGTGGTGTTCTTGAGCCCGACCGCCGCGGCGATGTCGCCGCAGTAGCAAACCTCAAGGTCCTTCCGGTGGTTGGCGTGCATCTGCAGGATGCGCCCGATGCGCTCGGTGGCGTCCTTGTTCGGGTTGTAGACGCCCGAGCCGGCCGCCAGCGTGCCGGAATAGACGCGGAAGAAGCAGAGCTTGCCGACATAGGGGTCGGTCGCGATCTTAAAAGCGAGCGCGGAGAACGGCTCGTTGTCGCTGACCTTGCGCTCCTCCTCCTGGTCGGTCTCCGGGTTGGTGCCCTTCACGTTCTCGATGTCGGTCGGAGCCGGCATGTAGTCGACGATCGCGTCGAGCAGCTTCTGGACGCCCTTGTTCTTATAGGAGGTGCCGCAGCAGACGGGGACCATCGTGTTGGCGATGGTGGACTTGCGGATCACCGCCTTGATCTCGTCGGTGGTGATCTCCTCGCCCGCGAGGTACTTCTCCATGAACGCCTCGTCGCACTCGGAGAGGTGCTCGAGCAGCTCCTCGCGGTACTGCTCCGCCTTCTCGCGCATGTCCTCGGGGATCTCCTCGACACGCATGTCCTTTCCGAGGTCGTCGTAATAGACGTCGGCCCTCATCTCGACAAGGTCGATGATGCCCTTGAACCAGGTCTCCGCGCCGATCGGGAGCTGGATCGGGACGGCGTTGCATTTGAGGCGCTGGCGCATCATGTCGATGACGCGGTAGAAATCCGCGCCCATGATGTCCATCTTATTGACATATCCCATGCGCGGGACATGGTATTTGTTCGCCTGGCGCCACACCGTCTCCGACTGCGGCTCGACGCCGCCCTTGGCGCAGAATACGGTCACCGAGCCGTCGAGCACTTTCAGCGAGCGCTCGACCTCGACGGTGAAGTCCACGTGTCCGGGGGTGTCGATGATGTTGATGCGGTGGTCCTTCCAATAACAGGTGGTCGCGGCGGAGGTGATCGTGATGCCACGCTCCTGCTCCTGCGCCATCCAGTCCATTGTCGCCGTGCCCTCGTGGGTCTCACCGATCTTGTGGTTGATGCCTGTGTAGTACAGGATACGCTCGGTGGTCGTCGTCTTGCCGGCGTCAATGTGGGCCATTATGCCAATGTTGCGGGTTAATTCCAGAGATACGTCTCTAGGCATAGTGTCCTCCCTTAATTTGCTTTCCGACGCCGGAACAGCTGATGCTGACGCCGCCGGGGAACGAAATAAAATACTCCGCGCCGCCGCTCACGCGGCCGCGCAAAGAAAGCGGATTACCAGCGATAATGTGCGAACGCCTTGTTGGCTTCGGCCATCTTGTGGGTATCCTCGCGTTTCTTGACCGCGCCGCCCTGCTGGTTGAGAGAATCCATGATCTCGCCGGCAAGGCGCTCTCTCATGGTCTTCTCGCCGCGGTTGCGCGAATAGGTGCAGAGCCACCGCAGGCCCAGGGTCTGACGGCGCTCCGGCCGGACCTCCATAGGCACCTGGTAAGTCGCGCCGCCGACACGGCGGGCCTTGACCTCCAGCACGGGCATGATGTTTTCCATCGACTGCTCGAACGCCTCCAGCGGGTCTTTGCCGGTCTTTTCCTTGACAATGTCGAATGCACCGTATACAATCTTCTGCGCCACGCCCTTTTTGCCGTCATACATGATGTTGTTGATCAGGCGTGTCACCAGCTTGGAATTGTACAGCGGGTCAGGCAAAACGTCACGTTTTGCAATTTGACCTCTTCTTGGCACTTCGCTTCCCTCCTTCATAATTAGTATGAAATCATTGGTACTCGAAAGTGACAAAACTCCCGTTCGTGCCAATCCCGGCTGCACACATCTATATGTTAGCCTGAAACTGGCAGATTATCAGTTGTTTTATTACTTCTTGGCACCAGCCTTCGGACGCTTCGCACCGTACTTGGAACGGGCCTGCATCCTCTTCGCGACACCTTGCGCGTCGAGCGTACCACGAACGATGTGGTAACGAACGCCAGGCAGATCCTTGACACGTCCGCCACGGATCAGCACCACGCTGTGTTCCTGAAGGTTGTGGCCGATACCCGGAATGTAGGACGTAACCTCAAATCCGTTGGACAGCCTGACCCTGGCGACTTTCCGCAGCGCAGAGTTCGGTTTTTTCGGGGTCGAAGTACGGATCGCCGTGCAGACGCCGCGCTTCTGCGGAGAAGTCTGATCGATGGCGACGCGTTTCTTGGCGTTCCATCCTTTCAGCAGCGCAGGAGCCGTGGATTTCTTTGCGGTAACCTCTCTACCCTTACGAACGAGCTGGTTAAAGGTTGGCATATTGCACCTCCTTACATAATAATAGACTTTATTTCCACGGGGCGAAGCTGGCGCTCCGCCCCGGTGAAATCTGGTAAATGGGTCAATCTCACAGTTTTTAATTATAGCTCTTCCGCTCGCATCTTGTCAATACGTACGAAAGATTTTTGAAAATTTCAGAGGAACTCACAAGCCCGGTCAGACGGTCTGCATGTCGTCGCTCAGAGACCCGATGAAATCGTAGTCGCTGCGGTCGACGTGTCCCTCCGCGGTGTTCATCACCTCGAGCTCGTCGTAATCGACCGTGCCCGTGCCTGCCGGCACCAGCTTGCCGATGATGACGTTCTCCTTGAGGCCCTGGAGCTTGTCGACCTTGCCCTTGATGGCCGCCTCGGTCAGCACACGGGTCGTCTCCTGGAAGGAGGCCGCCGACATGAAGCTCTCGGTGGCGAGCGACGCCTTGGTGATGCCCAGCAGCACCGGAATGCCGGTGGCGTGGCGGCATTCGCAGCCCTCCTCCGCGCACCGCGCGTCGAGTTCCGCGTTGATGCGGGCAAGCTCGGTCTTGTCGATGTTCGAGCCGGTGATCAGCGCGGTGTCGCCGCCGTCGTCGATCTTCACCTTGCGCATCATCTGGCGGACGATGACCTCGATGTGCTTGTCGTTGATGTCGACGCCCTGCGTCCGGTAGGTGCGCTGGACCTCCTTGATCAGGTAGTCCTGCACCGCCAGGTGCCCGGAGACTGTGAGGATCTCGTTGGGCTCGACCGCGCCTTCGGTGATCTGCTCGCCCTTCACGACCCGGTCGCCCTCCGACACGCGCAGGGTGGAGCCGTAGACGATCTGCCGCTCGAACCGCTCGCCGTCGTCGGCGGTGACGACGACGAAGTCGCCGCCCTTCTGGTCCTTCTCGAACGAGACGACGCCGTCGAGGTGGGAGATGACCGCGCTGTTCTTCGGCTTGCGGGCCTCGAACAGCTCCTCGACGCGCGGAAGGCCCTGGGTGATGTCCGCCGCCGACGCGATGCCGCCCGTGTGGAAGGTACGCATCGTCAGCTGGGTGCCCGGCTCGCCGATCGACTGCGCCGCGATGATGCCGACCGCCTCGCCCACGCCGACCGGCTGGCCGTTCGCGAGGTTGGCGCCGTAGCACTTGGCGCAGACGCCGATCTTCGCCTCGCAGTTGAGGGGGGTGCGGATCTTGACCTCGGTGAAGCCCGCGTCGCGGATGCGCCGGGCGTCCGCCTCGGTCATCATGCGGTCGCGGGTGACGAGCACCTCGCCCGTCCTGGGATCGACGAGGTCGTCGGCCACGTAGCGGCCGATCAGGCGCTCGCACATATCTTCGATGACGCGGCCGCTGTCGACGATGTCGCAGACGACGATGCCCTCATGGGTGCCGCAGTCGTGCTCGCGGATGATGACGTCCTGCGAGACGTCGACGAGGCGGCGGGTCAGGTAGCCCGAGTCCGCGGTGCGCAGCGCCGTATCGGCCAGGCCCTTTCGGGCGCCTCGGGAGGAGTTGAAGTATTCCAGGATGTTCAGGCCCTCGCGGTAGTTCGCCTTGATCGGGATTTCGATCGCACGCCCGGAGGTGTTGGCGATCAGGCCGCGCATACCGGCGAGCTGGCGGATCTGGTCCATCGAGCCGCGGGCGCCCGAGTCCGCCATCATGAAGATGGGGTTGCGCTCGTCGAAGGTCTTCTGGAGCGCGTCCTTGACCTTCGCGGAGCACTCGTTCCACGTCGAGACGACCCGCTCGTAACGCACGTCGTCCGAAATGAAGCCGCGGTCGTACTGGCGCTTGATCGCGTCGACCTTCTTATCCGCCTCGGCGATGTACTGCGCCTTCTCGGGCGGGATGACCGCGTCGGAGACCGAAACGGTGATCGCGCCCTTGGTGGAGTACTTGAAGCCCTGCGCCTTGATGCGGTCGAGCATCTCGGAGGTCTTGGCGGTGCCGTAGGTGTGGATGCAGCGGTCGATGATCTTCCCGAGCTCCTTCTTGCGGACGAGGAAGCCGATCTCGAGGTCGAAGACGTGGTCCGGATCGGTGCGGTCGACGTAGCCGAGGTCCTGCGGGATGGGGTCGTTGAAGATGATGCGGCCGACCGTCGTGTCGACGATGTGGGAGATGCGCTCGTCGCCCACCTGCTTGGTGATGCGCACCCTGATCGGCGCGTGCAGGCCGACGACGCCCGCCTGGTAGGCCATGGTGGCCTCGTTGAAGTCGCGGAAGACCTTGCCCGCGCCCGGTTCGTCGTCGCGCACCATCGTCAGGTAGTAGGAGCCGAGCACCATGTCCTGCGTCGGGACGGTGACGGGCTTGCCGTCGGAGGGCTTGAGGAGGTTGTTGGCGGCGAGCATGAGGAAGCGGGCCTCCGCCTGCGCCTCCGCCGAAAGCGGGACGTGCACGGCCATCTGGTCGCCGTCGAAGTCGGCGTTGTAGGCGGTGCAGACGAGCGGGTGGAGCTTGAGCGCGCGGCCCTCGACGAGGACCGGCTCGAACGCCTGGATGCCCAGGCGGTGGAGGGTCGGGGCGCGGTTGAGGAGCACGGGGTGGTCCTTGATGACCACCTCCAGCGCGTCCCACACGTCCTTGACGGTGGCGCGCTCGACCATCTTGCGGGCGTTTTTGATGTTGGTGGCGACCTTGAGGTCGACCAGCCGCTTCATGACGAAGGGCTTGAAGAGCTCGAGCGCCATCTCCTTGGGCAGGCCGCACTGGTACATCCGCAGCTCCGGCCCGACGACGATGACCGAACGGCCCGAATAGTCGACGCGCTTACCGAGGAGGTTCTGGCGGAAACGGCCCTGTTTGCCCTTGAGCATGTCGGAGAGGGATTTGAGCGGGCGGTTGTTCGGCCCGGTGACGGGACGGCCGCGGCGGCCGTTGTCGATGAGCGCGTCGACCGCCTCCTGGAGCATCCGCTTCTCGTTGCGCACGATGATGTCGGGCGCGCCGAGCTCGAGCAGCTTCTTCAGGCGGTTGTTGCGGTTGATGACGCGGCGGTAGAGGTCGTTTAAGTCGCTCGTCGCGAAGCGGCCGCCGTCGAGCTGGACCATCGGGCGGATGTCGGGCGGGATCACGGGGATCACGTCGAGGATCATCCACTCGGGGCGGTTGTGGCTCTGGCGGAACGCTTCGACCACCTCGAGGCGCTTTAAGAGCTTGACGCGCTTCTGGCCGGCGGCGGTCTCGAGCTCGGTCTTGAGCTCATCGGAGAGCTGGTCGAGGTCGATCTCGGCGAGCAGCTCCTTGATCGCCTCCGCGCCCATGCCGGCGCGGAAATCGTCCTCGTAGGCCTCCTTGAGGTCACGGTATTCCTTCTCGGAGAGGAGCGTGTACTTCTTGAGATTCGTGATGCCGGGGTCGATCACCACGTAGGACGCGAAGTAGAGCACCTTCTCGAGCAGGCGGGGGGACATGTTTAAGAGGAGCCCCATGCGGGAACTGGTCCCCTTGAAATACCAGATGTGGCTGACGGGCGCGGCCAATTCGATGTGCCCCATGCGCTCGCGGCGGACCTTGGCGCGGGTGACCTCGACGCCGCAGCGCTCGCACACCTTGCCCTTATAGCGGATGCGCTTGTAGCGCCCGCAGTAACACTCCCAGTCCTTGGTCGGTCCAAAGATCTTTTCGCAGAAAAGGCCTTCCCGTTCCGGCTTGAGGGTGCGGTAATTGATGGTTTCGGGCTTCTTGACCTCGCCCCACGACCACTCGCGGATCAATTCGGGCGACGCCAGTCCGATTTTTATCGATTCAAAAACGTTGAATTCCAAATGCGAACCCCTCTCTTCTAATCAGTGTGGACACGCCGGTGATTCTGTATATGCGCGTCTCAGAAACTGTCGTCCTCACTCGCGATGCCGTCCAGGCCGAGCGCCTCGATCGGGTCGAAGCTCTCTTCGAGGTCCGCGTCCCCCAGGTCCACATCGAGCAGGTCGATGTCTCCCTCGGGTTCGCCCTCCGTGTCCGGATGCTCGATGTCGAAGCCGTCCTCGAATTCGGAGGCCACTTCGACGCCGTCCATCAGCGAGTCATCCACAGGGGTCAGCCCCATATTTTCGTCGTCGTCGAACGTCTGCTTGAGGTCGATCTCCTGATCGTCCTTATCCAGCACGCGCACGTCCAGGCCGAGCGACTGGAGTTCCTTGATGAGCACCTTGAACGATTCCGGGATGCCCGGCTTCGGCACGTTCTTGCCCTTGACGATCGCCTCGAAGGTCTTGACGCGGCCGACCACGTCGTCCGACTTGACCGTCAGGATCTCCTGCAGGGTGTACGCCGCGCCGTAGGCCTCCAGCGCCCACACCTCCATCTCGCCGAAGCGCTGGCCGCCGAACTGCGCCTTGCCGCCCAGCGGCTGCTGGGTCACGAGGCTGTAGGGGCCGGTGGAGCGGGCGTGGATCTTGTCGTCGACCAGGTGATGGAGCTTGAGGTAGTACATATAGCCGACGGTGACCGGATGGTCGAACAGCTCGCCCGTGCGCCCGTCGTGCAGCCAGGTCTTGCCGTCCCGCGGCAGCCCCGCCTGCTCGAGGCAGTCGGCGATGTCGTTCTCGTTCGCGCCGTCGAAGACGGGGGTCATGACCTTCCAGCCAAGCTCGGCCGCCGCGCGCCCGAGATGGACCTCGAGCACCTGGCCGATGTTCATGCGGCTCGGGACGCCCAGGGGGTTTAGGACGATATCGAGCGGGCGGCCGTCCGGCAGGTAGGGCATATCCTCCTGCGGCAGCACCCGGGAGACGACGCCCTTGTTGCCGTGGCGTCCGGCCATCTTGTCGCCGACCGAGATCTTTCTCTTCTGGGCGATGTAGCAGCGGACCACCATGTTGACGCCCGGCGAGAGCTCGTCGCAGTTTTCGCGGGTGAAGACCTTCACGTCCACGATGATGCCGTATTCGCCGTGCGGCACGCGCAGGGAGGTGTCGCGCACCTCGCGCGCCTTCTCGCCGAAGATCGCGCGCAGCAGGCGCTCCTCCGCGTTGAGCTCGGTCTCGCCCTTGGGCGTCACCTTACCCACGAGGATGTCTCCGGCGCGCACCTCGGCGCCCACGCGGATGATGCCGCGCTCGTCGAGCTCCTTGAGCGCGTCGTCGCCGACGTTGGGGATGTCGCGGGTGATCTCCTCGGGTCCCAGCTTGGTGTCGCGGGACTCGATCTCATATTCCTCGATGTGGATCGAGGTGTAGATATCGTCCTTGACGAGGCGCTCGTTGATAAGCACCGCGTCCTCGTAGTTGTAGCCCTCCCATGTCATGAAGCCGACGAGCATGTTGCGCCCGAGGCTGATCTCGCCGCCCGCGGTGGACGGGCCGTCCGCGATGACCTGGCCGACCTCGATTTGCTCCCCCTTCGCGACGATGGGGCGCTGGTTGATGCATGTCCCCTGGTTGGAACGCATAAACTTGATCAGGTGGTAGGGATGGCGCTCGCCGTCGCTGTCGCGGATGACGACCTCGTTGGCCGACACCGCGTCCACGACGCCCGCGTGCTTGGAGACGACCGCGACGCCCGAGTCGACGGCGGATTTGTACTCCATGCCCGTCGCCACGATGGGAGCCTCCGGCACGAGCAGCGGCACCGCCTGGCGCTGCATGTTCGCGCCCATCAGCGCGCGGTTGGCGTCGTCGTTCTCGAGGAAGGGGATCATCGCCGTCGCGACCGAGACGACCATCTTCGGCGAGACGTCCATATAGTCGACCTTCTCGCGCTCGCAGACCATGACCGCGTCGCGGTAGCGGACGCTGACCTTCTCGTTGGCGAACTTGTGGTCGTCGGTGAGCGGCTCGTTGGCCTGCGCCACGATATACATATCCTCGATGTCGGCGGTCATATACTCGACCTCGTCGAGCACCACGCCCGTCTCCTTGTCGACGCGGCGGTAGGGCGCCTCGATAAAGCCGTATTCGTTGATCTTCGCGAAGGTCGCGAGGTAGGAGATCAGTCCGATGTTCGGGCCTTCAGGGGTCTCGATCGGGCACATGCGGCCGTAGTGGCTGTAGTGCACGTCGCGGACCTCGAATCCGGCGCGGTCACGGGAGAGGCCGCCGGGTCCGAGCGCCGACAGGCGGCGCTTGTGGGTGAGCTCCGCGAGGGGGTTGGTCTGGTCCATGAACTGGGAGAGCGGCGAGGAGCCGAAGAACTCCTTGATCGAGGCCACGACCGGGCGGATGTTGATGAGCGCCTGCGGGGTCACGACGTCCATGTCCTGCGCCTGGGTCGCCATCCGCTCGCGGATGACGCGCTCCATGCGGGAAAAGCCGATGCGGAACTGGTTCTGGAGCAGCTCGCCGACCGAGCGGATGCGGCGGTTGCCGAGGTGGTCGATGTCGTCCACCGTACCGATGGCGTGGCCGAGCCCGCACAGGTAGTTGATCGAGGCGAAGATGTCGTCCTTGATGATGTGCTTGGGGATGAGCTCGTCGCGGCGGGAGGCGATCGCCTCCCGGAGGGCGTCCTCCCCCTCGCTCTGCTCGAGGATCTCGCGCAGCACGGCAAAGCGTACCTTCTCGTTGATGCCGAGAGGCGCGCAGTCGAAGGACACGAAGTCCTTGATGTCGACCATGCCGTTGGAGATGACCTTGAGCTCGCGGTCCTCGCCGAGGCTCAGGTAGACGGTGTCCGCGCCGCTGCGGCCGATCCGCTCGGCCAGCTCGCGGGAGATCACCGCGCCGGCGTCCGCGATCAGCTCGCCGGTCATCGGGTCCGCCACCGGGCGCGAGAGGGTGTTGCCCAAAATGCGCGGCGGCAGGGACAGCTTTTTGTTATACTTGTAGCGGCCGACCTTGGACAGGTCGTACCGGCGGGGATCGAAGAAGAGCGCGTCGATGTGGCTCTGGGCCGAATCGACCGTCGGCGGCTCGCCGGGGCGCAGCTTGCGGTAGACCTCGAGCAGCGCCTCCTCGGTGTTGGCGGTGGGGTCCTTCTCAAGCGTCGCCATCACCCGTTCGTCGTCGCCGAAGAACTCGATGATCTGCTCGTTGGAGCCCAGGCCGAGCGCGCGGATGAAGGTGGTCACCGGCAGCTTGCGGTTTTTGTCGATGCGGACGTAGAAGACATCGTTGGAGTCGGTCTCATATTCCAGCCACGCGCCGCGGTTGGGGATGACGGTGGCGCTGTAGAGCTCTTTGCCGCTCTTGTCGTGCGCCGCGCCGTAGTAGACGCCCGGCGAACGGACCAGCTGCGAAACGATGACACGTTCCGCGCCGTTGATGATGAAGGTGCCGCTCTCCGTCATCAGCGGGAAATCGCCCATGAAAATATCCTGCTCTTTGACCTCGCCGGTCTCCTTGTTGAGCAGGCTCGTGCGCACACGCAGGGGAGCCGCATAGGTCGCGTCGCGCTCCTTGCACTCCTCGATGGTGTACTTCGGCTTGTCGTCCAGACGATAGTCGATGAAATCGAGCACCAGGTTGTCCTGATAATCGGTAATCGGCGAGACGTCCTTGAACACCTCTTTGAGCCCCTCGTCAAGGAACCACTGGTAGGAGTTCTTCTGCACCTCGATCAGGTTCGGCATCTGCAGAACCTCGTCGATGTGCGCGAAACTCATACGAGTCGTTTTGCCCTGCGTTACTGGCTTGACATTCACCATAGGCTTTGCTCACTCCATTCTTCTGATTTACGCCCCGGAAAAATTTTTTTGCGACCCGGGACGCACGATCCGCCGCGCCCGGCACAGGCGCCAGAGATATCTATCCACAATGTTGTGCAAAACAGACAGGATTTTAAAGAATCTCCCGTAAATTTTGCAGATCACTATTGCCAAATCTGTCGAAACGTGCTATAATTTTTTTAAATCTCCGCAGAAATAGCCATTTTGATACAGTATATTAGTTTACCACATCCGGTCAATCCTGTCAAGAAAAACCGTATGCTCCAATCCGACAAAAAACCGGCCCGATTGGGCCGGTTTTTTTGATGATCCGGCATCGCGGCCGGAAAAACGCTTTCCCTCCCCCGTTTTATGACTGAAAACAGCCGCCCTCCGGGCGGCTGTTTTCGATTAGAGCAGGTTGTAGAGGAGCGGCACGAGCACCGGCACGAGCGCCGTGAGCACCACGCCCGAAATCACCGCGATCAGCGCCGTCTCGTCGTCGGTCGCCCGCGCGATCACCGGCAGGGTGGTGTCCATCGCGGTCGCGCCCGACGGCGCGACCGCCGCGTAGCGCCCGAAATGCCGCGCCACGAAGGGGATCATCAGAAAGGCCATCAGCTCCCGCAGGACGTTGGTCATGAACGCGACCGTCCCGAGCTGCGCGCCGCCGAGCCCCCGCAGGATGACCGCCGACACGCTGTAGAAGCCGAACCCGGAGGAGACGGCCGCGCTCTCGTTGACCGGCATGCCGAGGAAAAAACCGAGCAGCAGCCCGCCCGCGATCGAGCCGACCGCCACCCCGAAGGGGATGACGAGGATGCGCACGTTGTATTCGCGGATCTTGCGGAAGACCGTCTTGTTGGTGCCCACCTCGATGCCGACCGAGAGGAGCAGCAGCATGAGCGCGTAGGACATGAGCCTGTCCATCACCGGGACCGCCTCGGGCGGAAAGAGGAAGTACCCGCACAGGATGCCGAGCAGAAGGCTGCCGAGCGCGAAGAGGATCATTCCGCATCCTCCTTTTTCCGCACCTGCCGCGGCAGGGTGATCCGGGAGAGTATGTAGACCAGCAGCACCGAGCCCGCGATCGTCACCGCCGCGAAGAGAAAGGCGCGCACGCCCGCCGTGCGCAGGTCGGTGAGGAAGGTGGGGCTGCCCGCCATCGACGCGCCCATTGAAAAGAGGGTGAGCGCGATGCCCGCCGTCTGAAGCCAGCCGTTGAGCCGGAGCCACCTGAGCGGGAAAATCGTCACGCCGATGATGATGCCGACCGCGAAGTAGACGATCAGTGAAAAGGGACCTAAGAAGTCAAACAAACGAACCATCCTGACTGTTGGAAAATCTGCCGCTCTCCGGCGGCCGGGAGGGGGGGGGGGGGGGGGGGGGGGGGGGGGGGGGGGGGGGGGGGCGGGGGGGGCCGCATTGCTGTTGCGGGATATTCAGGCCCGGGGGGCCTTTTTCAGCTTGAGGATGCCCTTGGGGCAGCGCTGGACGCACAGCCCGCAGCCGGTGCAGAGCGCCGGGTCGCATCGGACCCCGTCCTCCCCGAAGGTGAGCGCCTCGTACATGCAGCCGCGCACGCACAGCCCGCAGGCGCGGTCGCCGCACGGCTCGGTCAGGCAGCTGACCGCACGCATCCGATCGATCTTCTCGTAGGGGGAGAGGGTCGGGAGCGCCGCGCCGATGATCTCGCCGTAGCTTTGGCAGCCGTGCGACTCCATCCAGCCCGCCAGGCCCTTCACCGTCTCGGTGATCACGTCGTAGCCCTTGAGCATGATGACCGAGCCGAGCTGGGCGGTGGCCGCGCCGAGCATCATGAATTCGAGGATGTTCTCATAGGTTTCCACGCCGCCCACGCCGCAGATCTGACAGTCGGTCATCTGGGAGAGGGTCGCGGTCGCCGCCAGCGAGACGGGACGGATGTGCTTGCCCGTGTAGCCGCCGTAGGTGGGCATCTTGGTCCGGCGGTTTTCAAGGTCGACGCCCGAGATCCCGCGCAGGCTTTCGATCGCGCTGATGGCCGACACCCCCGCGCGCTCGAGCGCGCGGATGTAGGCGGTCGAGGCGCTGATGTTGTGGGGCAGGCGCGCCATGACGGGGATCTTCACCGTGCCGGTCACGCATTTCGTCATTTCGTAGAGCTTTTCGGGACGCATGTTGATCTCCTCGAGCATCGCGTCCATCGGCGCGAAGAGGTCGAGCTGGAGCGCGTCCGCCCCCAGCCGCTCCGCGCGGCGCGCGATGTAGGCGAGCTCCGACGGGCTCGACCCGCGGATGCTGCAGATGAGGAAGCTCCCCTTCTTATGGATGCGCTCGACCTGCTCCTCCCACTCCTCGAGGGGCCGGTGCCCGTAGAGGGAGATGTTGAGCAGCTCCTCGTTTTCATAGTAGACCCGCGGCCCGAACAGGGCGGATTCCTCCATGACGATCGTCTCGGTGATGACCGCCGCCGCGCCCGCGTCGATGCACTTCTGGATGCTGCGCGCGTCCCCGGCCCACGGCCCCGCGGCCACGATGACCGCGTTCTTGAGCGGCAGGCCCATAAAATCCAGCTTGTATTCCAACTTCCTCACCTCGCTATTCAAACAGCGTATTGATCGGTTTGCGGTTGCCGCACGAGTTCCGGACCTTCAGCTTTGGCAGCAGCACGATCTCCTGCGGCGTGCCGTCGAGCAGGCTCTCGTCGTCGATCAGATCAAAAAGCATGCGCGCCGCGACCATGCCGAGGCGGTGGGTCGGCTGCTCGACGGTGGTCAGCTCGGGGGTGACCACCCCCGCGACCGGCGAATCGGTGAAGCCCGTCACCGCAATCTGCCCGGGCACCCCGACCCCGTTCTCCTGCAGCGCCTTCATCAGCCCGAGCGCGAGCTCGTCGCTCGAAGCGAACACCGCGTCCGGCTGCTCCCCGGCGAGCACCTCCCGCGCGGCGTCGTAGCCCGCGCGGATCGAGCCGCCCTCGGCGTGCAGCACCCGGTCGCCGCCCGGCCCGGTCATCAGCTCCCGCCGCGCGCGGCAGAGCCCCTCCCACATGCGCGCCTCAATGTTGGGCGAGCCCGCCTCGCAGAGGAGCAGGAACTTCTGGTGTCCCAGCTCGAGCAGGTGGCGCACCATCCGGTAGCCGCCCTCCTCGTAGTTGATGTAGCAGGCGTTGTGCTGGGGCGCGGCCTCGCTCCGCCCCACCAGCACGAAGGGCACCCGCCTGCGCTGCAGGTCGGCGGCGTCCTCGGCGGAGAGGGTGTTCGTGTAGATGACGAGCCCCCGCATCCGCTGTTCGAGCGCGCCCGCGATCGCCTGCCGTTCCCGGTCGGTGCCGCCCTTGGTGCTGCAGAGGTAGACCGCGTGCTCCCGTCGCGCCGCGACGCTCTCGATGCCCGCCATCAGGCGGATGGCAAGGTAGTCCTCCGCGTCGGGCACCAAAAGCCCGACCGCCTTGGGCTGCGTGCCCCCGCCCGCGTGGGGCGCCGGGCTGTAGCCGACCTTGCGCATCACGGCGAGCACCTGCTCCCGCGTCTCGGGCAGCACGACCTCCGGCCGGTTGATGACGCGCGAGACCGTCGCGATCGAAACGTTCGCGAGCTTTGCGATCTCCCTGACATTCATGGCGCCACCTCCCGTCCTGTTTTCCCCCATTGTAACAAGTTTCATGTCGAAAAGCAAGGGGCTCGCAAACCGCGTTTGCGGGCCCCCTGCACTTTTCAGCCGAGGGTGGAACGCTCGGTGTTGGCGTTCTCGCCCGAATCGGCGCAGATGACATAGGCGCGGTCGACGACCGCCTCGGCGTCGTAGGTCTTTTGGATGTAGTACTCGATGAGCACCCGCGAGGGGCTGCGCTCGTCGCGGTAGAACTCGAAGTACATCTTCTGGTTTTCCTGCGTCCAGTTGACCCAGAACTGGTTGCTCTGCGGCTGCCTCGCCACTGTGTGCAGGCGCATGTTGGAGGGCACCCAGTCGCTGACATTCCAGTAGCCGTAGGAGGCCGCGTCCTCAAAGTCGACGGTCAGCGTGACCTTGTATTTGCCGCCCTCCATCGGGAGGAAATCCTTCCGGACATGGACGGTGTCGGACTGCTCGATGCCGACCTCGGACGGTTCGCCGATATAGTAGGCGGTCGCCCTGACCGTGTCGGGGACCCCGTGGAAGGCGAGGCCCTCCATGTCGCCGCGGTTGAGGGTGATCGTCGCGCGGCCGGTCGCGCCCAGGTCGACCGTGCGTGTCTCGCCGCCCGCGGTGCAGGAGAACTTCGCGGGGGCGGGCACCGGCCTGTCAAAGTTGGCGACGTAGATCATGCACTCCAGCACCGAGCCGATCCGCCAGCGGTCCCGCGCGAAATAGTAGGCGTAGGCGTCCGCGTCGGAAAGCCCCAGCTCGGAGGCGGTGATCCACGCGAGCGTGGTGCACCGGCGGTTCTCCGCGCTGCGCTGGTAGTCCTTGGGCAGATTGGAAAACTCCAGCCACTTCTCCTGCCCGTGGGTACGCTGCCTGGGCGTGACGATCCCGTCATAGAGCTCCCGCGCCTCCTGCCGCTCCCCGGCGGCGGCGAGGCCCGCCATGTAGTAGAGCTGCTCCTCGAACGGGACGTTGCCCGCCGCGAGGATCTCACGGATCTTCGCGGTGTGGGACGGGTCGAGCACCGCCAGTCCCGCGTGGGCCGCCGCCCGCGCGACGGGGTCTGCGGAGGAATCCTCCGCGGCCGCGGCGAAGTAGACGCGCATCCGCGGCTTGCTGTACTCGTCCCCCGCCGCAAGCAGGATTTTAAAGGTGACCTCGGGGTCGCTCGGCCCGTTCACATACCAGCCGATTCCGCCGTCCGCGTTCTGGAAGCCCGCAACGTCGCCGTCGTCCGCGCGGATGTGCTGCGGCAGCTGCTCGGGCTCAAGGTGGGACGAGAGCGCCCGCTTGGCGACATAGCGCGACATGCGCTGGTCGACGCGGAAGCAGTAGTGGGTGAGCAGCGAGGAGACGCTCAGGTAGTAGGGCTCGAACTCCTCGTCGTACATCGTGATGGTCACGGGGTAGCGCATCGCCTGGATGTCGATGGGCTTTTGCAGGTCGATCTCCCGGTTGACGACAAGCTCGAGGTTGCTGTGGATGACCGCGAGCGGCAGCTCCACCGTGTCGCGCATCCCGCCGAACTGCGCGGTTGACGTGACGGTGTATTCGCCCTCCGCGAGCTTGCCAAAGTTGAGCTGGACCGGCTGGTAGGCCCTGCCCGTCTCGTTGAAGGTCCGGTCGACCCCGTCGCCGGTTACGCGGACCTGGTAGGAAATCTCATCCCCCTCGGAGAGCGCGTCGCCGTGGCCCTGCACGAGGACGGCCACCTCGTCGCCCGCGATGTATTTGGGGCTGATGACCGGCTTTACGAAGAAGGGCAGCGTCGCGGCGAAATTCGTCTTGGAGGACCCGGCGTAGAGGTTGTCGCCGATCGCGATCGTCGTGATCCGCCAGGAGGTGACGTTGTCGGGCAGCGTGAAGGTGACCGACGCGTCCCCGTTCGCGTCGCTGCGCAGCGGATAGAAGGCGGCGGTGTCCTTGAAGTTCTTGCGGAAGCTGTCGTAGGCCGCCAGGTTGTCGCCGTCCCCCTTGCCGCCGTCTCCGCTCTGGTTGAAGGGGTCGATGTCCCCGGCGGAGGTCGTGTATTTATAGACGTAGTAGGTGTAGAAATCGAGCTCGCCGTAGAGCTCGTTGAGCACGTCGAAGTACTGCTCGCGCAGCGCGAAGATTGCCTCGTCCACGACGCTCACGACCATCTCGCCGCTCACCGGCCTGCCGGCGCGGTCGGTGACCTTCGCCTTCACCGTCACCTGCTCGCCCGGCCGATAGGCCTCCTTGTCGGTAGACGCCTCGACGGTGAGCGCCATGCTCTCATTTTTGGTGCGCACGTAGGCGTTGCTGACCGCGTGCACGTCGCGCCCGTCGAAGTAGGCGGCCACGACGAGGATGCTGTTCGCGTGCTGCTGGCCCACCGTCAGCTCAAACCCGTCGCCCGCGTCGCCGCGCCCCACGATCTCGTCCTGGAGGAAGGTGTAGAGCATCCGGCCGTTCACGTCCCCAACCGGCGCGCCCTCGTGTCGCAGTTCAAACCGCAGGGTGTCCCCCACGTCCGCCTCGACGAAGCTGCGCGCGAGGTACTGCTCATACTGCTGGACCGGCTTGCGCGCGCCGTTTTTGTAGATGTCGAAGGTGTAGCCGCGGATCGCTTCCTTCTCGGCGTCCCGGTCGCCCGGCCACGGCTTGCCGTTGTCGGCGTAGGCCCCCGCCACGATCTCGCTGCCGTTGGCCCGGTAGGAGACGCTCGCGCTCACATAGGCGTAGTAGTTCCCGTCGAACTCCTGCTCGATGAGGGCTTCCCGCGTCCCGCGCCCGGCCGTGAGCGGAACCATGCCGCCGACCTTTCCGCTTTGATACTCTCCCTTGGGATCATAATAGTCGTACCGCGCGTCGAAGGAGAGCTGCATGTCGACCGGCTCGCCGACGAGGACGTCGTACTTCCTGTCGTAGTTGTCGTTGTAGTCGTAGTAGCCGCCGATCAGGCCGTCCGCCTGCTCCCGGCTCGTGACGCGGCTCAGGTCGATGCGGTTGGCGAGCACGGTGAGGGAGGCGTTGCCGTCCGCGCCGAAGCGCAGCGAGGGGCGCAGCATCACGTTGGCGGGGATGTAGACGTACCGGCCCTGGAAGGTGACGTTCTCCCCGTCGTTTGCGATTTTGACGTAGTAGTAACCGGCCCGGGGCGTCCAGGAGGACTTGCCCTCGGTGACCCCCTCCCCCGCCTTGAAGGTGACGCGCGCCACCCCCTGGGCGTCGGTCGTCACAGTGCGTACCGCCTCGAAGTTGCCGCTGTAGGGGTTGAAGAGGCTGAATTCGAGCGGGTAGTTCGGGAGCGGCGTCCCGTCGTAGAAGGTGGGGGTGATCGTCGCCGTCACCTCGTCGCCGTAACGGTAGATGATCCCGTCGACCTCGCCCGCAATCGTATAGGCGGGGGTGGTGAACTCCTTGACGTCGATGTAGATCGAATCCAGGACGCGGGTGGACACCACCTCGCCGCTGTAGGGGTCGGTGTAGGGGGTGCAGGGGATGGTCGCCTGCACAACGTAATCCTGGCTTACGATCTGCTCAAAGGAGAATTCCCCCGTGAAGGTGCCGTCCGCCTGGACCGCCGCCCGCACCTGCTGGTTGACGCCGTCCGGGTCGAGGGTGACCGTCACGGCCGACGGCATGGCCCCGCGGTTCATCCGGTAGGGCTTCAGATACCCCCAGAAGTGGACCGTGTCGGTCGGGCGGTAGAGGGCCCGGTCGAGATAGAAGAAGGCGTAGTAGCGGTCCTCCCTGCGCCCGAAGTCGCCGCCATAGTAGTACGCCTCGGTCGTCATGCCGCGGGTGACATCCGCGTAGACCGGCGCGCCCGACGGGTCGTAGATCGTGAAGAGCACCGGCTTGGCGGGGGGCATCCCCTTGCCGTAGTAGCTTTCCGCCGCGGCCGGGTCCTCATAGGCGGGCGGCTCAAAGGAAAAGACCGCGCTGCCGTCCTCCCCCGTCACGGCGGAGGCGACCTCCTTCCCGTCCTGGGTAAACCTTACGGTGTGGCCCGCGAGGCTGCCGCCCGTGGCGGAGTCGTTGAGCCAGAGGAGCATCTGCTTTTGGGCCGACTGCATGTAGAGGGAGGCGGTCGCGACCTGGAAGGCCTTGTAGTCGGTGACCGGCTCCTTCGTCTTGGTGTCGATGACCGTCGTCACGACCGCGTAGTAGCCCCTGCCGGGGTTCGGGAAGGCGACCGTGTTGAGGCCCTCCTTCATCTGCTCGGTGCGCGCCTGCCCGATCGCCTCGGGTGCGCTCTCCGGCTCCTCTCCGAGCAGCAGGGCCACATAGGCGTCGAAGCCGCCCAGACGGCAGAGGGAAACCTCCGCCTCCCGTCCCTTCTTCGCCACCGTGTCGAGCTGGTATTCAAGCGCGACCTCGTCGTCCGGATGGAAGGTGTTGACCCCGCGGTTGGTCATGATGAGGGAGAAGTCGCGCGATTCGGTGCGCACCTCCATCACCCGCCCCGTCGAGAGGGTCAGGCCGTTCTTCGAGCCGAACCCCGCCGCGACCGTCACGGAGTAGTTCGTGTTATAATCGAGCATCGCCTCGGGCGCGAGCTTGACGAGGTTGCCCTCGGCACTCACCGCGCAGGGCACGGCCGCGACCTGCGCGTCCTCGTCGGATCCGGACGGCAGGCGCAGCTGCACCTGTCCCGCGACCGACGCGGGGTCGAGCTCGTCGGAAAACTCGACGAAGATCGGTCCCTCGATCGGGATTCCAGCCGCCCCCTCCCCGAGGCTCACCCGTGCGGAGAAGTGGGAATCCACCACCGTTTCGTAGTCGTAGTCGCTGTTGTAATAGCTGATTTTGAGCCGGGCGTCCTTGAGGTTTTTGCCGTCCTCCACATACAGGAGGAAGCACTTTTCATCCTCCTGTCCGACGGTGAATTCCACCGGCGGGTCGAAGGTAACCTTCTCCTCAAGGAAGCCGGCCGACAGGCCGTTTTGAGAGGCGGGAACGTCGCAGCGGACGCGGACCGCCCCGTCGAGCGGCAGGTAGAAATCGTCGACTGTGAGCGTCTTCATCGCGTCCTGCGAGGGGTAGTTCCACTCGCCGGACGGCTCGGATTCCACGGGCGCCGCCGGGGCGTTGACGGGGTTTTTCGGGAAGCTGAGGGTGATGCACCAGCCCACGATCCCGATCAGTACAAAGACCGCCAGCACGGCCAGAGCGATCAGCGCGGGACGGCTGAGCTTCGGCTTCTTCCCATGGCGCGGCGGGGGCGCGGCCCCCGCGTCCTCCCCGGAATGCTCCGGCGCGGGGCGGGGCTCTTCCTGCGGGGAGGGGTCCCCGTTTTCATTCTGCGGGCGGTTGTCGTCAAACTCAGACATGGCGCGCTCTCCTTTCCGGTCGTTCATACGGACGCCGACGCGTTTGGGAAGAGCGTCAGCACCTGGGTATTGTCGTTATAGTTATATTCGATGTAGCCGGTCGTGTCGATTTCCACCGGGATGTTTTCCTCCTCCAGCCGGGCGGAAACCGCACGCAGCAACGGGAAGATGTCCCTGTGGTAGATATCCCGCCAGCGGGTGAACACCTCGTACTCCCCAAAGAGCTTGATTTCGAGAAAGACGGGCTGCCTGGCCGCCGGAAGCGGCTGGTCCGCGAGCCGGCGGGCGAAGCCCGCCGCCATCGCCGCGACCGGGTCGGGGTCGCCGAGGTCGGCGCAGTAGCCGAACTGCCGGTAGTAGCTGTAGCGGTCGGAGTCCCCCGGCGGAAGCTCGCGGTACTGCCCCGGCTCGGGGAAGTGCTCGAGGGAGATCTCCTCCAGCGTGACGAGCAGGTAGTCGTGGTAGAGGTAGCCGGTCTCGTCGGGCAGGTCGTCCCATGTCGCGTCGACGTAGTACCACCCGTCCTCCAGCTTCACCGCGTTCCACGCGTGGGGGATTCCCCGCACGCTCGTGCCGCTCAAAAAGGCGCAGGGCACGCCCAGCCGCTGCATGAGGTACTGGTAGGCGCGGCTGTAGGCGCCGCACACCCCGCCGCCGCGCACCAGCCCGCCGTAGAGGTTGCCCGCGTCACCGCCCTGCGCGCCCTCCTCATAGGAGACGCGGCGCAGGAGCGCGTCGTGCGCCCACACGGCCGCCTCCGGGGCGGGCAGGCCCTCCATGCCGTCCAGCAGGGCGTCCGCGTCCGCGTCGATCTGCCGCTGTCGTTCCCGCACCGCCGGGAGGGTGAGTCCCTCCTCCACCGTCAGGGTGAATCGGTCGGCCCGCTCCCCCGCCGGGATTTCACAGCGCAGCCAGTAGAATTCCGCCCGGTCGAGCAGCAGCGCGTCGTACGCCGCCCGCATCGTCCGCGCGGACGCCGGGGAAGCAAGGGGGATCTCCTCCCCCACCCGCCAGCCTTCCGCCGCAGAGCACATTTCGTCGTAGGCGGCGCGCCCCTCCCCGTCCAGCAGGGAGCGTGCGTAGCCCTCCGGGCGCGCCGGCGCGGCGGGCGGTTCGTCCTCCGGGAGCGGCGCGGCCCGCGCGCAGCCCGCGAACAAAAAAAGCAGCGCCAGGACCGCCGCCAGCATCCGCCGCATCCCCGCACCTCCCTCTGATGTACACACTCTATTAACAAAATTGTACCCTCCGCAGGGGACAGCTGTCAACCGAATATTTGCTTTTCCCGCCCTATCCCATTATAATGAGGGTACCAACCGACGGGAGAACCCTTATGAAACAATTCGCCGCTTTATTTCTGTCCCTGCTCCTGCTCGCGGGCTGCGGCGCGCCGGCAAAACCGCCGCCTCCCGCGTCGGCGGCCGCTTCCGAACCCGCCGCCTCCGAGGCTCCGCCGCGAGCGGAGAGCGTCGCGCCCGCGCCCTCCGGGCGCGCGGCGCTGCCGCTTAAAAACGCGTGGATCGCCTCGCTGGCGGACGGGATCGCCGCGCCGATTCTGGCGCGGGAGTTGCCGCCCGCGGAGGAGATCCGCGCAGCCTACCTCTGGCTCATCGAAAACGTCTACTTCGCCGACCCGGTGGGCCTCGACGCGTGGCGGTACCACGGCGACCCAGACGCGCCGCCCCCCTACCTCGAAAACCGCGCCCTCAGCCCGCTGCGTTTCGGCGTCGGCTCCTGCGAGGACTTCGCGGCCGCGATGACCGTGCTGCTGCGGCGGATGGGCTACAATGCGCAATATGTGTCGGGGCTCACGATCTCGGTCGAGGGGGAATTCGTCGACCACGCGTGGACCGTCGTACAGCTCGACGGGAAATGGTACCACCTCGACCCGCAGCTCGAACAGAACGTCGTCAAATCGGGGCGGGTGAGCTTCCGGTACTTCCTTCGGGACGACCGGACGATGCTCGCCGACCACCGCTGGGGGGAATCCCTCGCGGCCTACTACGGGGGCGCGATCACCCCCGGGCAGCGGGAAACCATCCTCACCGAGCTGGCCGTCCCCGCCTGCCCCGAGGCGTACGCCCCCACCCCCGCGCCCGCTGAGGTTTCGCTGCCCGGGCGGCCCGACCCCTACGCCCTCCGGGAGACGCTCGACGCGGAGCGGGAGGCCTGGCTCTCCGAGCACGGGCCGCCCGGCCCGGTCGCGCTCGACGTGACCCCGCCCATCTACGCGGTGATGCCCGAGCCGCCCAAATAAAAATTCCGCCGCATGAAAAAAGGAGGCGGGGGGGGGGGGGGGGGGGGGGGGGGGGGGGGGGGGGGGGGGGGGGG
>NZ_JANFZX010000026.1:0-35378 GCF_024461615.1 Anaerotruncus sp. DFI.9.16 | reverse complement strand
CCCCCCCCCCCCCCCCCCCCCCCCCCCCCCCCCCCGCCTCTTTTTATTTCTCGACGAGCATCCAGACGAGCGCCGCCTCCGCGGCGCCGTCGTTGAAGCTGCTGTGCGTCTCCCCGGCGGGGATGAAGGTCGCCATGCCCGCCGACGCGGTGTGCACCACGCCGCCGGCCTCGCACTTGACCGTCCCCGAGAGGATGAAGGAGTATTCGTCGCCCGTGTGGGCGGCGGGGGGCACCGCCGTTCCGGGCGGGAAGACGGCGTACCCCATCGTCACCCCCGCGCCCGCCGGGATTTCACCGCCCAGCAGGTCGGTCATGGCCACGCCGTCGGCGCGCACCACCGGGGGGATCGCGTTTTTGTCGCGTACCAGCATCCTTGCGCCTCCTTTTATCGGCAGAGCCCGTCGACCGCGAAGGTCCGCGGATCGACGAGCACGCCGTAGTCCTCCCTGGCCTGTTCCACGGTGATGTAGCCGTTCTTCACGTCCCACGCCACCTTTTCCGGGTCGCGCTTCATCGGGTCGCCGTAGCCGCCGCCCGTGCAGGTGACCATGTAGGCCACGTCGTTTTTGCCCAGCACCGTGCGCGCCACGATGCCGAACGGCCCCTCCACCGAGCCGTCCGCCCGGTGGAACTCGAAGTAGTTGTAGGAGCCGTCGCCGCCGCCCGCCGCGCCCCACGCGGGGTACTTGTTGCGGCCGAAGGAGGCGGTGAAGAGCTGCCCGTCGGTCAGGGCGCGGTAGGCGCGCACCGCGCCGCTGCCGCCACGGTATTCGCCCGCGCCGGTGCCGTCGGTGTGCAGGGAGTATTCGTCGATCATGATGCCGTAACGGTTTTCCGCCATCTCGACTGGGACGTTGTAGGTCTCGCCGTCGCCCACGCAGAACTGGCCGACCTCGCCGTCCTTGCCGCGGCTCGCGCCCCAGCCGCCGCCCGTCGGCTCGACGATGAGGAAGGGCTCGCCCGTCTTGTGGTGGAGGCCCGCCAGCACGACCGAGCAGACGGAGAGCATGTGCCCCGCGCCGAGGAACTCGGGGAAGATGGGGGCGAGGGCCTTCCAGACCACGTCGGAGGAATAGATCATGCTTTCAAAGTAGCAGGAGGTGGGGGCGGGGCTGTGGCAGCGCAGGACGGAGCCGTCCTCCGCGATGACCCGCATGGGGCGGAAGACGCCGTCGTTGACGGCCAAACTCGGGTTGAGGATGGACATATAGACCACCTTGACCCCCGCGCAGAGGGAACTGTAGCCGGTGTTGATGGGGCTGGCCACCTGCGGGCTGCTGCCGGTGAAGTCGGCGAGGAACTCGTCGTCGGTGATCGTGATCTTCACCTTGATTTTGACGGGGTTGCCGTGCCCGTCGTCGTCCATGAACTCCTCCATCTCCCAGACGCCGTTGGGCATCTCGGCCAGACGCTTGCGGGCGACGATCTCGCCCTGGTCGAGCAGCCGCTTCATCGAGCCCCGGACCACCTCGACGCCGTATTTGGAGCAGAGCTCGCCGATGCGGCGGTAGCCGGTGCGCAGCGAGGCGATCTGGCCCCACATGTCGCCCTCCGAGGCGGCGGGGAAGCGGACGTTCGATTTGATCATGTCGGCGAGCTGGGCGCAGAGCTCCCCGCCGTCGACCAGCTTGACGCCCGAAAAGCGCAGGCCCTCCTGGAAGACCTCGGTGGAGTCGGTCGTAAAGGAGCCGGAGGCCATGCCGCCGATGTCCGACCAGTGGGCCTTGTTGCCCACGAAGGCGACGATCTCGCCGTCGTAGAAGACGGGCATGACCATGCCGATGTCGGACAGGTGGGTGCCGCCGCCCATGTAGGGGTCGTTGATGAGGTAGACGTCGCCCGGCTTCATCTGCTCCTTGCCGAATTTCCGGACGATCTCCTGGATCATCGGAGCGATCAGCCCGATGAAGGCGCAGGCGCCGTTGCCCTGGGTGAGCAGGCTGCCGTCCGCGTCGGCGATGCCGCTCGCGTAGTCGAGCGTCTCGTAGATGATGGGGCTCATCGAGGTGCGCGCGAACGCGTAGAACACCTCGTTGCTGACCGCGATCAGCGAATCCTTGACGATATCCAGCGTCACGGGATCGATCTTCATTGCCATCACTCCCGCACCTCCGTTTCAATGATCAGGTTGCCGTAGCCGTCCACCGTGAGGGACTGCCCGGGGCAGACGACGGTCGAGGCGGTGACCTCCTCGACGATCGCCGGGCCGGAGACCGCCGCGCCCGCGCCGAGCTTCTCCCGGTCGTAGATGGGGGTGTCCTGCCAGCCCTCGTCGGTGAAGTAGACGGGGCGGGTCTCCTTTACCGCGCCGGACACCGGGCCCCGCTGCGGGTCGATCCGGTGCAGCTCGGGCTTCTGGAGCCTGCCGTAGGCCACGAGGTGCAGGTTCACGATCTCGGTGGGGGTGTCGGGCAGGCGGTAGGTGTAGAAATGCTCATGCGTCTCGTGGAAGCGGGCCACGATCTCCGCCTTAACCTCGTCGGTCCAGGGGACGGGGGGCACGTGCACCTTGACGGTGTGCTCCTGCCCCATGTAGCGCATGTCCGCGATGAAGCTGTAGACGATCTGCCCGTCGGGGACCCCCTCCTGGGAGAACTGGGCCCGGGCCTGGGAGACCAGGCCGTCCCACATGGCGTTGAGCTCGGAGAGCGCGACCTCGTTCATGCGGCAGATCTTCGTCTGGATGTAGTCGTGGCGCAGGTCGGTCATGAGCATCCCCCACGCGGAAAAGACCGACGCCGCCACCGGCACGATCACCTTGCGCACGTTGAGCTCCCGCGCGAGGTAGGCGCAGTGCATCGGGCCGCCGCCGCCGAAGGCGACCATCGCGAAGTCGCGCGGGTCGTAGCCCCGGCGCACCGAGATGAGCTTGAGGGCGTTGAACATGTTGGAGTCGGCCACGCGGATGATGCTCATCGCGGCCTCCTCGGCGGTCATGCCGAAGGCGTCGCCCACCTTCTCCCGGACGGCGCGGCGCACGCGCTCGAGGTCGACCTCGTTGTCGAAGTTCTTGGCGGACAGCCGCCCGGTGAGCAGGCAGGCGTCGGTCGTGGTGGGTTCGGTTCCGCCCTTGCCGTAGGCCACGGGGCCGGGCAGCGCGCCCGCCGACTGCGGCCCCACCTTGAGGGAGCCGGCCTCGTCGATCCAGGCGATCGAGCCGCCGCCGTTGCCGATCTCGACGATGTCCACGACTGGGGCCATGATCGGGTAGCCCGCGTAGCTGTCGGTGCGCTCGATGCGGTATTCGGTCGTGACCTTCACCTCGCCGTCGTCGATCAGCGAGCATTTGGCGGTGGTGCCGCCCACGTCAAAGGCGATGATGTTCTTTTCCCCCACCGCCTGCCCGAGGATCGCCGCGCCGAACACGCCCGCGACCGGCCCCGACTCCACCATGTTGATGGGGGTGCGGCGGGCCTGCGCGAAGGTGGTGGTGCCGCCGTTGGACTGCATGATGTACCGTTCCCCGGTGCAGCCGATCTCGTCGAGGCGGCTTTCCAGATGGTTCAGGTAGGAGGCCGCCACCGGCATGACGTAGGAGTTGAGCGCCACGGTGGAGGTGCGCTCATATTCGCGCCATTCCTTGGTGACCTCGATGGAGGAGGTGACGAACACCTCCGGCCAGAGCTTCTTGACCAGCGCGACCGTCTGGCGCTCGTGCGCGTCGTTGGCGTAGGAATTGATGTAGCAGACGGCGACCGCCTCGACTCCCTCGGCCTTGAAGAAGGCGACCGCCTCCTCGACGTCCCGCTCGCACAGGGGCGTCAGCACGCTGCCGTCGAAGGCGACCCGTTCGGCCACCTCCCGGCGCAGGTAGCGCGGGATGAAGGGGCGGGGCTTGGCAAACACGAGGTTGAAGAGGTCGGGCCGGTTGCAGCGCGCGATCTCGAGCACATCGCGGAACCCCTTCGTCGTCAGCAGGGCGGTCTTCGCGCCCTTGCGCTCGGTGAGCGCGTTGATGATCGTCGTGGTGCCGTGGATGAACGCCTCGACGCCCCTGGGGTCGACGCCGCTCTTTTCGATGACGTGGATGACCCCCTCCTCGAAGTTGGGGGGCGTGGTATGGCTCTTGGCCAGGTAGACCTCGCCGCCCTTCCCGACGGCGACCAGGTCGGTAAAGGTCCCGCCGATGTCTGTTGCTACTCGCATGTGACCACCCTTCCATATGCGGCGGAGCGCCGCAGTTATGGTTCCATTATACGATATTTGTCCGCGCGGGGGAAGGGCTATTTGACGCTTTACCGCATAAAATTCACCGCGTTTTTTGGCGCGGAGGGGGAGACGGGGACGGAAAACGGCGCCCCTTCGGAGCGCCCGCGCGCCAGGCGCGTGCGCGCGGCCGCGCCGCGCGGTTTTCCGCCCCCCGCGCTGCGCCCCGCCCCACGGTCAACATCCGGAGGTGAGGGCGCGCGCCCCGCCTGAACCGCCCCCGCGCCGCGCCCGACAGACAATACCCGGAGGTGAGGGCGTGCGCCCCGCCTGAACCGCCCCCGCGCCGCGCCCCGCCTGAACCAAAGTTTTTTTGGGGATCTCGGGGGGGATTTTTTCAAAAATCCCCCCCCGAGCCCTGCCTGAACCAAGGCTTTTTTGGGGCCCCGGGGGACTTTTTTCAAAAAGTCCCCCGGGATTTGCGTTTTTCTGCAACTTTTGCATTCTTTCGCGGGACGGGTGAAGGGATGTGAAAAAGGATGACAAACGGGGCAAAATTTGATATGATACAGGGAGAACTTAACGGGCGGCGGGTGATCCTGCTGCCCGGTCATGAGGTGATACGGATGCCCTCCGCCGGATTCAAAACGCCCGCGCCCGCCGATTACACGGGCGCGCTTTCCGAGCTGCTGCCGCAGCTCATCGAAAAATACGGCCGCGCGGCGGTCGCGGAACAGATGAACACCTGCAGCGACCGGCTCGCGCGGGTGCAGGCGTGCAACGAGCGGCTGACCGATCCGTCCGCGGCCGCGGACGACCAGACCGAGGCGCTGCAGGAGGTCGTGGCCGCGACGAGCGACTATTACGCCTTCCTCGCGGGGCTGGCGGAGGACATGCGGCGCTTTTTGATCCTCATGGGCGGGGTCACGGGCGACGAGATCGACGGGCTGCTGTCGATCGAGCCGGAGGTGGGGGAGGAGATCTCCCTGCTCGCGTCGGTCGCGCCCGCCATCCAGGCGATCCGGCCGAAAAACTACGTCATGCCGATCGACCCGATCACCAACAAGCTCGCCCAGCTCCGGGAATTCAACGAGATCACCGTCGCGCGCCGCCGCAACCTGACGATCCAGACGGCGGTGACGATCGACTGCCCCGAGCACATGAAGATCGACGGCAACTTCCAGCTCACCAACTACGACAAATCGATCATCAACGGGGTGGTCTCGATCCTCGAGAGCGGCAATTCGAGCTTTACGGTGCCGATGCTCTACCACGCGATGACCGGCAAGGAGAACCCCACCGTCGACGACGGGCTGATGGAGGAGATCAAGGCCAAGCTGGACACCATGCGGCGGCTGTCGATCAACATCGACCTGACCGAGGAGATCAAGGCGCATATGATCGACCGGCGGATGGAGGGCGCGGGGGAGGTGGACTCCTTCACGATCGAGGGCTACCTGCTGCCGCTCAACAAGTATATCGGCGTGGTCAACGGCAAGCGCAGCGAGATGTACCAGATCATCGACACCCCGCCGCTGCACAGCTACGCCAAGATGAAAAACCAGATCACGACGGTGTCGATCGATCTGCTCAAGGCGCCCTTAAACAACAACGCCACCACCATCCCGCTCAAGACCTATCTCTTAAGCCGGATCGAGGGGATGAAGAACCAGCACAACAAGCTCACCCGCGACAAGATCCTCTTTGAATCGATCTACCGGGAGCTGGGCGACCTCGATTCGGACAAGAAGCGCAAAAAGCGCATCCGCGACTACACCGAGATCGTCCTGACCCATTTCATCTCGATGAAGTACATCACCCGTTACGAGATGGTCAAGGAGGGCCGCACGATCACCGGGGTGCGCATCTTCTGGAACGAAAAATCCGCCTAAAGGAGACCTCTATGAAACGAATCTTCCGCGCCGCATGCGCGTTTGCCGGGCTGCTGGCGCTCGCCTTCGGGGGAGCGCCGGTCCTCTTCGGCGTCCTCAACGCCGGCTGCCTGGCGTTGCTCGGCTTCGGGGCGCTGCTCTTTGCCCTCGCCGTCCTGTGGGACGCCTTCCGCCTGGACGCCGGCAACCAGATCGTCCGCAGCTTCCACACGATGTGGGACCGCCGGCCCCCGGCCGCCCGTCCCGCCGCATGGTGGCGGCGGCTGCGCGCCGCCGCGGCCCTCCTGCTCGCGGCGGGCTTCCTGATCGGCGCGGCCGTGTCCGTCCCGATGGCGCGGCAGGCCTATTTCACCTCGCCGGGGGAGGAGCCCCGCACCGCGCTCGTGCTCGGCTGCCAGGTGGAGCGGGAGGGCCCCTCCCTCATGCTCGCGCGCAGGCTCGAGGCGGCGCGCCGCTACCTCGAGGCGCACCCCGACGCGCCGGTCGTGGTGTCGGGCGGCTATGAGGAGCGCGCCGGGACCTCGGAGGCGGCGGTCATGGCCGCATGGCTCATCGAGCGGGGGATCGACCCCGCGCGCATCCGCCTCGAGGACCGTTCCCACTCGACCGAGGAGAACCTCGCCTTCTCGGCGGAGATCATCGGGCGGGAGGGGCTGCCCCGCGCGCTTGCGGTGGCGACCGACGGGTTCCACCAGTACCGCGCCGCCATCTACGCCCGGAAGAACGGGCTGACCGCGGCGGCGCTGCCGGCGGGCACCCCGTGGGGGCTGTTCCCCTCCTATTGGGTGCGGGACATCTTCGGGAACCTCAAGGCGCTGATCCTCGACTGAAATACCGGCCAAGGCCGTCGCAGCTTCGCTGCGGCGGCCTTTTTGCGTGCCCGGGAGGTTTGGCGGCGGGGCGCGGTTTGTGTCGAATGTACAATTTGAACAACTATTTTTATCAGTTGCACTGAAATTCTGTCCTCATGGTTGACTTATCATTTAGGACGGCTCTATAATGATTTCATAATGATAAGCCATTGATGACGGAACGGGAGGTTGACGGGATGCAGCAGGGAAAAGGACAATCCGCTTACATGAAGATCTTCCTGGAAATTGCGGACGACATCGCCAACGGCATCTATAAGGTGGGAGACGTCATCCCCACCCAGCTCGAGCTCGCGAGCGCCTACCAGGTGAGCCGGGTCACCGTGCGGGAGGCGATCAAGGAGCTGACCCGCCGCGGGGTCGTCGCGACCCAGAAGGGGAAGGGCACCGTCGTGATCGGCAACCTCTTCCGCGCGGTGGACTACCAGCGGGTGGAGGGCTTTTCCAAGGTCGACGCGCCCGAGGAGGGGCCCCAGCCCCGCCCCGAGTCCCGCCTCGTCGAAAACCGCCTCGTCCCCGCCACGGAGGCCGTCTCCCGGCACCTCAAGGTGCCGCCGGGCACGATGCTGCGCAAGATCGAGCGCGTCCGCAGCCTCAACGGCATGATCCATTCGATCGAATGCGCCTACCTGCTCAACAGCGAGGTGTCCGGCGTGGACTTTGAGCACGCGGACATGGAGAAGGGCTCCCTCTACGAGCTGCTGCGCCGCGAGGCCGGGATCGTCTTCGACTATATCACCGAGCAGTTCAAGGCGATCCTCTGCCCCGAGCGCGAGGCGGAGCTGCTGGGGGTGAAACGGGACGAGCCGGTCCTCTACATCCGCCGGGTCACCTGCGCGGGGGACCGCGGCCCCATCGAATACGTCGACATCCACAGCCGCAGCGACCTCTTCTACGCGACCATCCACTCGCAGCGGCTTCCCGCGCGGGCGGTGCACACCGCCCCACGGATAAATGATAAGCCATTGTCCTGCCTCGTCGGCGCCGTGCTCGGGGGGCTGGCGGATGCGCCGGGCGCCCCGCTCGCGGAGGGGGCCGACCCCGCCGGGGCGTGGAAGCGGTATTACGGCGCGCTCGGGGAGGACCCCGCCGCCTTCGAACGCGCTTCCGGCGTGCTCCGGACCGCCTGCTACGCCGCGCGCCGCTTTTCCGGGCGCGCGCCGGGGGAGGCGTACCTCCAGCGGGAGGCGGAATACGGCGAGGCGGCGATGCCCTTCGTGGTCTATTCCGCGCTGGCCGGGCTTTCCGCCGGGGTGCGCGCCGACCTTTCCGAGCTGGCGCGGAGCCTCCCGGACAACTGGCGGGGGACGCCGCTGATGCCCGCCGGCTGCGCGATCGCGGCGGCCTGCGCCCGCGCCGCGTCGGGCGCGGGGACGGCCGAGGCCCTGCACGCGGGCCTGGAGGCCGCGCGCCTCGCGGAATCCGGCGCGCCGGAGGCCCCCTCGGTGGCCGCGCGGATCGAATACGCGCTTTCCGCCGCCGGACGGCTGCCCGACCCCGGCCAGCTCGAACGGGAGCTTGCCGGGCTGATCGGGAACGGCCCGTCCGCCGCCGAGGCGGTCCCCTTCGCCTTCGGGCTGGCGGCCTGCGGCGACCTGCCGGGGCTGCTCCGCCGGACCGTGTTCGCAAAGCGTCCCTCCGCGTCCGCCCCGGCGGCGGGCTGCCTGGCCGGGCTCTTCGGCGGGCTGGCGCTCTTTCCGGAGGGCTGCCTCGCGGACCTCGACGCCCTGAGCGGCTGCCCGCTCGAACAGCTCGCGGAGGAAGCGGCCGCGCGTTGACCGTCGGTTTTCCGCCCCAACGGGCGGAAGAGATAGAAACCATCTGATTATGGGAGGAAACATGATGAAAAAGATCTGGAAGTCCACATTCGCCCTGTTGATGGCCCTCACGCTCCTTGTGAGCCTCGCGGCGTGCGGCGGAAGCCCGGCCGCCGCCCCGTCGGGAGACGCGGCCCCGCAGGCGGCGGCGCCGGCGGACGACGGCAAAAAGCCGCTGACCTGCCTGATCACCGAGGTGCCCAAGGGCGCGCCCTTCACCGACCTGACCTGGCTCGGCTTTGAAAAGCTCGAGGCCGAGGAAGGCATGGACATCAAGATGGTCGAGGCGATGGACAAGGCGGAGTACCCCGAGCAGATCCGCGCGATGGCGCAGCTCGGCGCGAACCCGATCTACGCGATGTTCGACACGGTCAACGAGGTCGTGCTCGATGTGGCGGACGAGTTCCCCGACACCAAGTTCTACCTGATCGACTGCGAGATGGAAAACAGCGAGCCCAACTGCGCCAACCTCATCGTGGACCCGTATGAGGCCTCCTTCATCGCGGGCTTCGTCGCGGCGAAGACCACCGAGACGGGCAAGCTCGGCTGGATCGGCCACACCGACCACCCGACCATCACCCGGTTCCGCGACGGCTACACCGCCGGCGCCAGGTACGCCAACCCCGACATCGTCGTGGAGTCCGCCTTCACCGGCGACCCGAGCGATCCCGTCAAGGGCCAGGAGACCGCCAAGATCATCATCGACCGCGGCGTGGACGTGATCTTCCAGTCGGCCAACCAGTCGGGCATGGGCGTCATCAAGGCGTGCGGCGAGGCCGGCATCAAGTGCATCGGCGTCGACGAGTGGCAGGGCGACGTGGACCCCTGCGTCTTCTGGAGCGCGCTCAAGGACATCGACGGCGCGATCTACAAGACCGGCAAGGACTTCCTCGCCGGCAACTTCACGGCGGGCCGCGTGGAATTCGGCATCAAGACCGACTCCCGCGTCTACGACCAGCGCGACTTCGACAAGCTCCCCGCGGAGCTCCAGACCGAGGTCTCCCAGCTCGTGGAGGACATCAAGACGGGCAAGGTGGACGTTTTCTCCAAATAGTCTGAATGAGGCGCTCGCCGGGAGGGGAAACCCTCCCGGCTGCTGACCGGAGGTGGAACAGTGAAATCGGAGCAGCCAGTCGTATTGGAGCTGCGGGGCATCTGCAAGAATTTCGGCGCCCTCGCCGCGAATAAGAACATCGACCTCAAGGTGCGGCGCGGGACGGTCCACGCGATCATCGGGGAGAACGGCGCCGGCAAAAGCACCCTGATGAACATCATCTCCGACATCTACCAGGCGGACGCCGGCGACATCCTTCTCAACGGCGAGAAGGTTGTTTTCAAGGGCCCGATGGACGCCTGCGCCCACGGCATCGGCATGGTCTACCAGGAGTTCATGCTCTTTCCCGACCTGACGGTGCTCGACAACATCATGATGGGCTTTGAAAAGCGCCGGGGCGGCATCTTCATCGACCGCAGAAAGACCCGCGCGGCCATCGAGGAGATCTGCCGCACCTACCATTTCAACATCCCGCTCGACGAGAAGGTCAAGGGCCTCGCGGTCGCGGTGCTCCAGCAGGTGGAGATCGTCAAGGTCCTCTATAAGGGCGCGGACATCATCATCCTCGACGAGCCGACCTCCGTTTTGACCCCGCAGGGGATCGAGGGGCTCTTCGACGCGATCCGCTTTCTCGTGGGGACCGGCAAGACGGTCCTCTTCATCACCCATAAGCTTAAGGAGGTCATGGAGATCTCCGACTACATCACCGTCCTCAAAAACGGGGAGGTCACCGGCAACGTCCGCCCCGACGAGGTGGACGAGGCCGCGCTCGCCAGCCTGATGGTCGGCCGGGAGGTCATCCTCACCGCCCAGAAGGTGGAAAAGCAGGTGGCGGCCCCCGTGCTCGAGGTGAAGGGCCTGCACGTCCGGGACAACGACGGCAACGAGCGCGTCAAGGGGGTCGACCTCGCGGTGCGTGCCGGGGAGATCGTCGGTGTGGCGGGCGTGGCCGGCTCGGGACAGAAGGAGCTGGTCGAGGCGCTCTTCGGCCTGCGCGAGGCGCAGGAGGGGCGGGTGCTCTTCGAGGGCGCGGACATCACATCGAAAAGCTGCCGCGAGCGCCGCTGCCTCGGCGTGGGCTACGTGCCGCAGGACCGCCTGGGCGAGGGCGCGAACGTGGAGGGCAGCATCTGGCAGAACGCCATCATGGGCTACCACATCGCCCACGGCTTCAAGCGCAAGCTCCTGCTCGACCGCAGGGAGATCGACGCCTTTTCCGGGCAGGTGGTCAAGCAGTTCGCCGTCAAGACCCCGACGCTGGAGACGAGGGTGCGCACCCTCTCGGGCGGCAACATCCAGAAGCTGATCGTCGGGCGGGAATTCTTACAGAAAAACAAGCTGCTGATCGTCGAGGACCCCACCCGCGGGATCGACATCGGCGCCATCGAGTTCATCTGGAAAAAGATCATCGAGCTGGCGTCCGAGGGGGTCGGCATCCTGCTCGTGAGCCACGAGCTCAACGAGGTCATGGAGCTTTCCGACCGGATCGTCGTCATGTACGACGGCAAGCTCTTCGACGGCGGAAACGCGGGCGAACTGACCGAGCAGGAGATCGGCCTGCTCATGGCGGGAGGAGGGACTGCGGATGAAAGCGGCCGCAAGCGCGGCGCTTAGGGCGTTCGCGGACAAAAAATCGGAGATCGTCAAATACCTGCTCGCCTTCGCGGCGGTCATGCTGATCGGCGCGGGGCTCATCTCCTTCCAGGGGGAGGACCCGGTCCGGGCGCTGTCGGCCATCTGGTCGGGCGCGCTGGGCGGGCGCATCGAAATCGGGAATACCATCCGCTGGATCATCCCCTGCGTCATGACGGGGATGGCCGCGGTCGTCGCCTTCAAGTCGGGCGTCAACAACCTCGGCATTGAGGGGCAGATCTATTTCGGCGGCTTCGCCGCCGCCATGGCGGGCTTTCTGGTCCAGCTCCCGCCGGTCGTCCACGTGCTCTTCTGCCTGCTGGTGGGGGGGCTCTGCGGGCTGCTCTACGCGCTCATCCCGGCGGTGCTCAAGCTCTTCTTCCGCATCGACGAGATGATCACCACCCTGATGCTCAACTACATCGCCATCCTGCTGACCGAGTATTTCACCGTGCTGGTGATTGGCGCCTCGTCGAGCACCGCCTCCAACGCCTTACAGACCCCGCCCGTCTACGAGACGGCCAAGCTGCCGGTGCTCATCAAGGGTACCTACGCCAACGCGGGCATCTTCGTGGCGGTCGCGGTGGTGATCGTGGTGGCGTTCATCTACCGCTACACGATCAAGGGGTACGAGCTGCGGCAGGTGGGCGAAAACCTGCGCTTTTCCAAGGTGGGCGGCGTCAACGTCGTGCGCACCTTCCTGTCGATCTTTCTCATTTCCGGGTTCGTCGCGGGGCTGTGCGGCGGCGTGGAGGTGCTCGGCTCGCACGGGCGGTTCGTCTCCCGCTTCAGCAACAACCTCGGCTGGGACGGCATCATGATCTCGATGATCGCGAAGAACAGCCCCTTCGGCGTGCTCTTCGTCTCGATCCTCTGGGGCGTCTTAAAGGCGGGCGCGCTGCACATGGAGCGCGTCACCAACACCAACCGCCTGACGGTCGTGCTGATTCAGGCGCTCTTCGTCCTCTTCCGTCACGATCGACTACAAGAAGATCTACGCCTTTTTCCGCGGGCGCTTCGGGCGCCGCGCCGTACAGAAGGGGGGCGCCGTCTGATGCTTCAGGTCATGTTCAGCACCGTGACGCTCGCCGCCATGTTCCGGCTGGCCACCCCCCTCATCCTCGCTGCGGTGGGCGGCTCCTTCGGGGACCGCGCGGGGGTCTTCAACATCGCGCTCGAGAGCTTCATGCTCAGCGCCGCCTTCTTCGCGACGCTCGGCAGCTACCTCACCCGCAGCCCCTACGTGGGGGCGCTCGCCGGGATCCTGACGGGGCTCGTCTTCTCGGCGGTGTTCGGGTTCTTCGTCTTCCACCTCGGCTCCAACGGACTTGTCGTGAGCATCGCGCTCAATAGCGGCGCGTGGGGCTTTACAACGCTGCTGCTGACGACCGTCTTCGGCACGCGCGGGGCGTTCATCGACAACAACATCCAGAGCTTCCCCGCGCTGGACATCCCCTTCCTGCGGCTGCCCTACCTCGACGCGGTCCTCAACCACCAGAACGTGCTCGTCTATTTCGCGCTCGTCTTTGTGGCGGCGGCGGCCGTCGTCATGTACAAGACCCCCTTCGGCCTGCGGGTGCGCGGGGTCGGCATCAACGAGAAGGCGTCCCAGACCGCGGGCGTGAACGTGCTCGGCTACCGCTGGATCGCCACCCTCATCACGGGGGTGTTCGTGGGGCTGGCGGGGGCGTTCCTGCCGCTGTGCGGCGTATCGATGTTCGCGGAGAACATGTCGGCCGGGCGGGGCTTCCTCGCGGTGGCGGCGATCATGGTGGGCAAGGGCAACCCCGTGAAGGTCGCGCTCTCCTGCCTGCTCTTCGCCTACGCGGACGCGCTGACCATCGGGTTCCAGAACATGGGCGTGCCCTCCCAGATCGTCATGACGCTGCCCTACGCGGCGACGATTCTGGTGCTCTTCGTGGCGAACATCAAAAAAGCAAAACATGCGGATATCGACGCGTAGGCGCCGGTATCGGACGGAGGTAAGAATGGATAACAGAGCGGAGCGCCTGCGGGAATGGCTGTCCCCGGAGGGCGCGGAACATTTTGACGACATCGTGCTGACCCGCAAGCTGGGCGCGAGCCCGAACATCTACGGGATCGGCCGGATGTACCGGGATCTGGCGGAGAACGCCCCGGTCCGCGGGCTCGATTCGGCGGAGCTGGTGGCGCGGGTGAAGGAGCTCTCCGGCTTTTTCGGGGAGCTGCGCGGGGAGTCGAGCCACGCGATTTTGACCGCCATGCGGATCATGACGAAGGGGCTGGACGCCTATGCGTCCGAGCCGCTGGAGCGGACGCGGGAATTCCTTCTGAAGGCGCACGAGAACTATGAGGCGATGTCGGCCGGCTGGATCGAAAAGATCAAGGAATACGGCTGGAACGTGCTGGAGGACCTCTCCTCGATGCTCGTCTTCGACTATTCGAGCACGGTCAACGCGATGATGGAGACGGCCGCCGAGCACGGCAAAAAGATGACCGTCTACGTCCCCGAGAGCCGCGCGCTCGACGGGGGCCGCCCCTTCGTGGTGAACGCGCTGAAGCTGGGGCACAGCCCCGTCTTCTTCCCCGACGCGGCGCTGGCCGCCTTCACCCGGAAGGCGGACGTGGCGTTCATCGGGGCGGAGACCTTCTTCCCCGATGGCAGCGCCGCCAACACGGTGGGCTCCGACCTCGTCGCCATCCTCTGCGCCCGCTTCGGCAAGCCCCTCTATGTGCCGACCGCGATGATCAAGGTCAACATGCGGGGGATCGAGGGGCGGCGCAAGAAGGAGCTCGGCCGCGACCTCGCGCGGTACCTCGCGGCCGCCTGGCCGGAGGAGATGCGGGCGGCGACCGACTTCCGCTGCCCCGACCTCGCGATCGTCGGGCCGGCGGAGATCACCGGGTACATCACCGAGCTGGGGGTCATTCCGCCGGCGGCGATGTTCGGCATGAGCCTGAGGTACATCGCGAAGATCGAAGGGGAGGGCGAATGATGTTCCGCGGAAAAGAGAAGATCGCCATCGGCATGGCGCAGCCGCTCGCCCTGCCGGGCAGCTTCCGCCACGGCGGCGAGAGCATCGGCACCATCACCGAAAAGCTGCTTGAGGAGGTCGCGGTCTACGACCGTTACGGCTACGACGGCGTGATCCTCCAGAACTTTAACGACATCCCCGTGCTGGAGGCGTCCTCCATCGAGGCGGTGGCCTACATGACCCACCTCGCGGGCGCGATCCGGCGGGAATTTCCGGACCAGATCCTCGGCGTGCTGATGATCTGGGACGGCTGCGCCTCCCTCGCGGTGGCGGAGGCGGCGGGCGCGGACTTCGTCCGCGTCGAGCACGCCTACGTCGGCGCGGAGGTCACCTCCACGGGCATTTTGCAGGGGCAGTGCGCGCAGATCACCCGGCTCAAGCGCAAGCTCGGCTCCAAAATGCCCGTCTACGCGGACGTTTACGAGCCGCACGCGGTGCAGATCTGCCCCAAGCCGGTGGAGGACGCGGCGTTCGACGCGGTCTGCCAGTGCTTCGCGGACGGGCTCTTCCTCTGCGGCAGGAACGCGCGGGAGAGCCTCGAGATGGTCGCGCGGACGCGCCCGAAGGTGGGGAACGCCCCCATCATCCTCGGCGGCGGGTCGACGGGCGACAACGTCTACGAGCTGCTCCAGCAGTTCGACGGGGTGTGCGTGGGCGCGTGGATCAAGGACGGCGACCTGCTCAACCCCGTGAACCCCGACCGCGCGCGCCGCTACATGGAGCAGGTCGAGCGGGCGCGGGCATAGACGGAAAGGAGGCGGCGGCATGTTCGACATCATCGGCGTCGGCGACGCGGATATCGATATCATGCTCAAGGTGGACCACATCCCCGGGCACGATGAGAAGGTGCTCGGCCAGATGCTCGGGAAGTTCCCCGGCGGCATGGTCGCAAACTACCTCTCGGCGGCGGCGGCCTTCGGCGCGAAGTGCGGCGCGGTCGTCTCGGTGGGGGAGGACGACTTCGGCCGGCTCACCCTCGGGGACCTGGAAAAACGGGGCGTGGATATTTCCCACAGCATCGTGCGGCCGGGGGAGGACACCTATTTCACCGTGACCAACCTCGACGCGAGCGGGGAAAAATCGATGTCCATCTGCCAGACGGCGGCGATCTCCCCCTATCCGGAGGAGGTGGACTTCGACTATCTGGCCGAGGCAAAATACGTACACATGATCGGCACCTACCCGCACCTTGTGCTGCCGGTGGGGCGCGAGGCGAAAAAACGCGGGGTGCGCGTCTCCCTCGACTTCGAGCCGGAGTCGGACCGGATGACCCCCGAGCAGAAGGCGGAGACGCTTTCCCTCGCCTACATCGTCTTCCCCAACGAGGAGGGCCTCGCCTGCTACGTCGGGCACCGGGACCTTGAGCGCGGGGCGAGGGAGATGCTCGCCCAGGGCCCCGAGATCGTCGTTGTGACGCGGGGCGCGGCGGGCTGCGAGGTCTTCACGAAGGAGGCGCATTTCGCGGTCCCGGCGTTCCGGGTGCCGGTGCGGGACACCACCGGGGCGGGGGACACCTTCAACGCGGTGTTCGTCTCCTGCCTTGCGAGGGAATACCCCCTCGAGCGGTGCGCATGGCTCGCCACGGCCGCCGCGGCGATTCAGATCCAGCAGGTGGGCTCCCGGACGGGGCTCGCGGACGAAGCGGCGGCAAAACGGCTCCTGCGCGCGCAGGGTATCCGTTTTTCAGATCAGGACTAGATGGAAGGAGTGCGACAAATGACATTGGAAGAGAGAATATTGGGCTCGCTGCTCGGCGGCGCGATCGGGGACGCGATGGGCGCCGCGACCGAGACCCGCACCCCCCGAACTGATCAGGGAGAAATTCGGCGGCTACGTGCGGGAATTCCGCCAGGCGCCGGAGGATACCTTCGCGCGCGGGGCCGTGGCGGGTTACGTCACCGACGACTTTTCCCTCGCCTACTACACGGCGCGGGAGATCGTCAAAAACGGCGGGAAGATCGACCGGGGGGTGGCCGAGCGTTCGGTGCTGACCTGGTCGGAGCACCCCGAGTACTTTGACAACTACGCGGGCCCGACCACCCGCGCGGGCATCGCCCGCCTCAAGGGGGAGACGCCCGCCGAGGGCTACAGCTTCCTCGCCTGCGACAACGCCAAGGCGACCAACGGCGCGGGCATGAAGATCGGCCCGGTCGGGATGCTCCATCCGGGGGACCTCGACCGCGCGGTGGCGGACGCGGTGACGATCATCCGCGTCACCCACGACAACGACCTGGCCATCTCGGGCGGCTGCGCGATCGCGGCAGCGGTGAGCTGCGCGATGGTCGAGGGCAGGAACGCCGTCGACATCGTGAACGCGGGCCTCTACGGCGCGCGGGAGGGGATGCGGCTGGCGCGCGGCTTCGCGAAGAAGCTGGCGGGCCCGTCGGTTGAAAAGCGCATCTCCCTCGCGGCGGAGATCGGCCTGCGCCACTGCGGCGACTATGAGCGCGCGATGCTTGAACTGGGCGACGTGGTCGGCGCGGGCCTGCACGTCTCCGAGGCGGTGCCCTGCGTGTTCGGGCTGGTCATGTCCACCAACGGCCACCCACTCGAGACGATCTTCTCGGCGGTCAACATCGGCAACGACACCGACACGGTGGCGGCGATGGCGGGCTATATCGTCGGGGCGCTCAACGGCGCGCCGGCCTACGACTCCTATTATTATGACACGATCGAGGCGGCCAACCATTTCGACCTGCGGTCGCTCGCACATGAGATGGCGGCCTGCGCCGCCCGGAATTGAGGAGGCGGAAGGATGGAAAAGATGGATGCGCAGGCGGCGCGCCCGCTGATCTGGGAGGAGCTGCGCAAGGTGGCCCGCCCCGATTCCCGCTTCAGCTGGAAGTTCAGCGAGTTCATCGCGGACTATGAGGGAAGCGATCTCTGCGCGGAGAACCTCTGCGCGACGGAGATTTATAGGAACAGCGAGGTCGTCTTCATCACGCCCGACAACAATCTGGAGACCTTCCGGGAGCGGGCGATCCGCGACAAAAAGACGATCCTCATGACCAACTACGGCATCGAGCGGGGGGTCTTCCTCATCGCGCCGGGCAGCGTGCCCGAGGGCAAGGAGGAGCTCGCCTCCACCCTCGACGGCGTGCAGCGGTACTGGAAGTTCATCACCCTCCGGGAGATCGCCGAAAAGATTAAGCACATCGACATGCTCGTGACGGGCGCGTCGGCCATCACGCCGAGCGGCATCCGCTTCGGCAAGGGGCACGGCTACTTCGACCTCGAATGGGCGATGTTCTACACCAAGGGGGTCGTGGACACCGACACCCCCGTCTTCGCGGTCGGGCACGACTGCCAGGTCGTCGACGTGGACGTCGAGGTGCGCGTCTACGACACGGCGATCGACTACATCGTCACCCCCACCCGCGTCATCAAGACCCGCAACGAATTCCCCAAGCCCACCAGGGGGATCCTCTGGAGTCTGCTCGCGCCCGGTATGCGGGAGAAGATCCCGCCCATCCAGGAGCTCTGGTGCGAAATCCACTGCAAATAGCCCCGCCGCCTCCTCGGGCGGGGCGCCAGCATCGAAAGGGGCGACCGCTAAAAGCGGCCGCCCCTTCCATCTGCCCGGGGGATTTTGCACCGGATTCGGAAAGCGGGTTGTCACCGGGGAGATTTTCGTTTATACTGGAAGTGATTCGCGGCGGGACGCCGCGGGAAAACCGCGGGCGCGCCCGCGGCAAACAAAGGAAAAGGGGAAACACAATGGCTTGGGTCGATTATGCGCTCTACCTTGTTTTCGGAGGGGTGGCGTTCATCCTGCTGGCATTCGCGGCGAATCTCGTCATCACGGCCAAGACGGGGAAGTCCTCCCTGCTGCTCAGCCGGATCTACTACATCGCGGCGATCGTGACGGTGCTCGTCAACCTGGTGCGCTCGGTCGCGGTCTACAACTGGGGCATCTGGCTCGCGAACCTGCTGGTGCTCGCCTGCGTGGGGGTCGCCTTCCGGCGCAACGAGCGGGACGCCAAGAGCACGGAGGAGCAGGGACGCGGCAGGTAGCTCTGCGGTGACGCAAAAAATCCGCGCCGCCGTGCGGCGCGGATCATGCCGCGCGGAGAATTATTCCCGCGGGGGCTCCCCGGCGGGGGCCTGCGCGTCCGCCGGCCCGCCGGCGTTCGCGCCGCCCTGGAGGTCCTTGAGGAGCGCGGCGAGCTCCTCGGTGGAGAGCTGCCCCCGCAGGCTGTCGATCGTCTTTTGCAGGTCCTTCTGCGCGCCCTTCGCGCCCGCCTTCGCCCACTCGGCGCTCTGGCGCTGGGCGGCGGTCATGAGGCGGTCGGCGTATTCGCGCCCGTCGGGCGCGGGCGCGACCGGCATGGCGGCGATGACGCCCGCCAGCACGATGAAGAGCTTGAGCGCCACGAGCGCGGGGCCGAGGCTCTCATAGGACGAGTCGGAGGAAGTCATGTTGAAGGCGGCGAACTGCCGGATGTTGACGACGTTGAAGACGGCGTAGAGCGCAAAGCCCGCGAGCGCGGCGGCGCAGCGCTTTTTCCCGCCCAGCCCGCGCGGGCGTGCGGTGAGCAGGGCGAGCGCCAGGATCACGGCCAGGAAGGCCAGCTCGACGTAAAGGACGGGCGGCTGTCCGGCGAGGGACCCGCCGAAGAGCAGTTTGCGCCAAAACCAGACCTGCCCCAGGACGGCCGCGAGAAAGAGCGCGGTGGAGACGACGGGCCGGGAACGGGTGCCGCTGACGTTTTTCATGGAAGGACCACTCCTTATCCGGCCGGGAGGCCCGGCCGCGTTGCTTCCAAAAGCATACCACACCCGCCGGGGTTGCGCAAGTCCCGGGCAGGCCCGCGGGGGCCCAACGACGAATTGATTTGAGGGGATACAGCATGGAAATTTTCATCCGGATCGGCTATATCGTCATGATCGCGGCGATCGTCCTCTGCTTCTATTTCAGCAGAAAGCAGCAGCACGGCCTGCGCGAAGCGGTGGACAGGTTCGCGTTCGCCTACGTAAAGATCTCCAACCACGTCTCCGCGCGGCCGCCCGCCGCGGAGCTCGCGGTCGAGCGCGGGGAGGGGGACGCGGTGCGCCCGCTCCCGCTCGGGGAGCAGCCGGAGGCGATCCGCACGGTCATCGAGCGCGCGAGCGGCGGCAAGGTGGTCAAGCTCTACGACGAGATGATGGACGCGATGCTCGAGATCGAGAACCGCTGCGGCAGGCACCGCCGGATGAACAGCCAGTTCCGCGAGCCGATCGCCGCCCTGTTCCACAAGGCGCGCACCTTTCTGACGGCGAGCGAGCATCTGGAAAACATCCGCACCGCGGCGGACAAGCAGGCGTTCGACAGCTTCCTCCGCGACCAGGGGGACGACCGCATGGTCCTGCTGCGCCGGATCACCGGCGGGGCGGGGGAGCAGTTCTCCGGCCTCAGCAAGCACTACGACCTCGCGGCGCGCGAGGCGGCCGAGCGGGAGAAAAAGCGCCCCGCCCGCGGCAGATAGCACAGAGGGGAGGAGACCGGCTTGTCACGGCGGGAAAAAACCTATCTGATCCCATCGCACCGCCCCGAGGGGGACGACCCGCGCGACATCCTCATGGAGCGCGACCGGCTCGAGGCGATCATCGAATCCTCCTTCGACGGCATCTACATCACCGACGGCAGCGCGGTGACCCTCATGATCAACAAGAGCTACGAGGCGATCAGCGGCCTGCGCCGCGAGGAGGTGCTCGGCAAGGACATGCGCACCCTCGAGACGACGGGGGTCATCTCCCGCTCGGGCACCCTGCTCGCGATCGAGGCGGGCACCTCGGTGACGCTCGAGCAGACCTTCAAGACGGGCCGGTGCGCGATCATCACCTCGACACCGACCTTCGACCAGGACAACAACATCGTGATGGTCGTCACCAACGTGCGCGACGTCACCGAGATGTACGCCCTCAAGGGCCAGCTCGAGGAGAGCTGGGCGCAGTCCAAGCAGTACCGGGACGAGCTGGAGGCGATGCGCCGCCGGCTGGGCAGCCGCCCGGACCTGATCGCCGTCGACGCGGCGACGATCGCGACGATCCGCACGGCGGACAAGCTCGCGCCGCTCGACGCGACGGTGCTCATCGTGGGGGAGCGCGGGGTCGGCAAAAGCACGGTCGCCAAATACATCCACTCCAAGTCCGCCCGCAAGAAGGGGAAGTTCGTCACCGTGAGCTGCGGGGCGATCCCGCCCGAGACGATGAACGAGGAGCTCTTCGGGGTCGCGCGCGACGGCGAGGTGCGCCCCGGCCTCTTCGAGACGGGCAGCGGCGGCACGATCTTTTTGAACGAGGTGGGCGAGCTGCCCCCCGACATCCAGATGAAGGTCTGCCGCCTCATCCACGAAAAGACGATCACCCGGGTGGGCTCGCCCGACCCGGTCCGGGTCGACGCGCGCGTGCTCGCGTCGACCTCCCACGACCTCGAGCAGCTGACCGCCGAAAAGAAGCTGCAGGAGGAGTTCTACTACTGCCTCAACGCCCTTCCGGTCGAGGTGCCGCCGCTGCGCAGGCGGCGGGAGGACATCATCCCCTTCGTGCAGTTCTTCGCGTCGGAGCTCAACAAGAAATACAATATGAAGAAGAAGTTCTCCCAGACCGCGCTGCTCGGGCTCAAGAGCTACGACTGGCCGGGCAACGTGCGGGAGCTGCACAACGTCGTCGAACGGACGATCGTGCTCAGCGGGCGCAACCCGATCGAGCTGGAGGACCTTCCGATCTCGGACGAGATCCGGCTGGAGGAGGAGGACCTGGCCGAGCTGACCGAGCCGGTCGACCTGCGCGCGATCCTGCGGCAGGTGGAGCGCAGCTACCTCGACCGGGCCTACGCGCGGTTCGGCAACGTCCGGGACGCGGCCAAAAGCCTGGGACTCGACCCCTCCACCTTCGTCCGCAGGCGCAAGCGGGACGCGCAATGAATTGTTGCAGTTTTGATTGATGTTTCGTTTTTGCAACAAAATTTCCGGGAAATAGGGCTTGTTTCCCCCTGCGAAATCCCCCAATCTGTTGCTAAATTGCAACGGACTGGGGGATTTTCATATATATCAGACGATAATTGCCACAATTCTTTGTTAAAAACGCACAACAAAAATGCATAAAATAACGTGTTAAAAATAAAACAACATTCACAATCTTTTCATAAACAGGACTTTTTTTATTTACTTTCGGGTTCAGAGCCGATATAATAAGCGTGAAAAGACAGGCGCACAGCGGCAAGATTGTGCGAGGCTGTTTTGTGTCCATTGTTGGGCGCCCGGGGCCGGAAATGCGCGCACCGGCCCGGCGGCGACCCGAAAGAGACAAAAGGAGGAGATTGTCAGTGACCGAGACAACCGAGAAGACCAACGTTGTCCCAGAGGGCTTCATGACCGAAAAGTTCCCGCTTAAAAAACGCGGCTATGGTGAGGAACAGCCCGGAATCAAGATTGGCCCGTTCAAAATCCGTATTCCCCTGATCCACCACGAGTGGCAGTGGACCGAGTGTGCCGCCGCCATGTTCCTCGGCGTCGCCTGCCTGGGCGCGGGCGTCACCACCACGATGACCACCTTCGGCCTCAACGAGCCGGCGAACATCGCCGCCCTGGGCCTCACCGAGAACGGCGCGTTCCTGATGGCGCTGACCTTCGGCGTTCTCAACGCGGTCTGCTACTACCTGCCCTCCCTGCTGGGCGACCCCGTGGTCCCCGGCTGGATCACCCCGGCGCTTCCGCTGACGCTGAAGTTCCTCGAGCAGTGGAGCATCCCCGACTACGCCACCGGCAACGTCGATCGAATTAAGGCAATGATTGCGCTGCAAATGCTTGTCGCCCTCTGCTTCCTGATCATGGGCGCGACCGGCATCGGCCGCAAGCTGGTGGAATGCGTCCCGATGTCCATCAAAGCGGGCATCGTGCTCGGCGCCGGCATCACGGCGGGCGTCAACGTCTTCCAGGCCCGTATGCCCGCAGCCCCCTGGACGGTCGCGATCGCCTGCCTGCTGTCCTACCTGTTCCTGTTCAACCCCTCCTTCGAGCGCAAGGCAAGGACCTCGAACTTCTGGAGGCTGGTTCGTAACCAGGGCGTCGTCCCGGCACAGCTCTTTGCGATCATCCTGGCGCCCATCCTGCTGCGTGAAATTCCGATGCCCCAGATCCAGTGGGGACTCACCCCGCTCAGCTTCGGCTTCGTGATGGAGCACTTCACCATCTTCGGAATCGGCTTCCCCGAGATGAGCTTCTTCCTCGCGGCGATTCCGTCGGCGCTGACCACCTACATCATCGCGTTCTCCGACTTCGTCCTCGCGAAAGAGGTCGTCGCGGAGGCCACGGCGGCCCGTCCGGACGAAGTCGTCATCTTCGACGCCGGCCGTTCCAACCTCGTCAGCTTCCTGCGTAACGGCATCATGTCCGTGTTCGCCCCCTGGGTCCCGATGTGCGGCCCGCTGTGGGCTTCCGGCCTGCTGACCATCACCGAGCGCTACAAACGCGGCTACAAGACCATGCGTACATACTGGGGCGGCGTCTGCACCTTCCGCGCGTCCACTGTGATCGCGGTTATGATCCTGCCGCTCGTCACCCTCATCAAGCCGGCGTTCGCCATCTTCTTTGGCATCACGATGGCGGTCCAGTGCTTCGCCTGCGGCAACATCGGCATGCGTATGGCCACCACCGCCAACGAGCGCGGCATCGCCTGCGTCATCGCCGCGGCGCTGACCTTCTTCACCCCCGCGCAGGCGCTTCTCGTCGGCATCATCGTCTGGGCTGTCGTCGAAGGCAGCGAGTCGGTCGTCCGCTTCAAAAACAGAAAGGCTACGGCGGCGTAACATCCCTTAACGGGATACCGCATCTTTCGTCGGCCACACGGGAAAACAGGGCTGAACTGAAAAGATCGGCTCTGTTTTCCCTCGTTATCCGTAAAATGGAAAAGGAGCGCACAAGTATGAAATTGATTATCGTGAAACCGGAGCTGCACAAGTTCGCAAGCTGCGCGGAATTCGCGGAGGCGTTCAAGCTGGGCGAAAACGACCTCGTGCTGACGAACGAGTACATCTTCAACCCCTACTTCGGGAAGCTGAACCTGCCGGTACATACGATCTTCCAGGAGAAATACGGCGCCGGCGAGCCGACCGACGTCATGGTCGACGCGATCGCGGCGGACGCGGTGAAGACGGGCTGCAAGCGGATCATCGCGATCGGCGGCGGCACGGTCATCGACATCGCGAAGGTGCTGGCGGTTTCGGACGGCGGCCCCGTCGACGCGCTGTACGACAACGTCGCGAATCTTGAAAAGCGCCATGAGCTGGTCATCGTCCCGACGACCTGCGGCACGGGCAGCGAGGTCACCAATATTTCGATCATCAACCGCACCCGCATCGGCACCAAGATGGGCCTGGCGAGCGAGAAGATGTTCGCGGACGCGGCGGTGCTAGTGCCCGAGCTCCTGAGCAGCCTGCCGTTCGGCGTGTTCGCCACCAGCTCGATCGACGCGCTCGTGCACGCGGTCGAGTCGAGCCTGTCGCCCAAGGCGACCGCCTACACCAAGCTCTTCGGCTACAAGGCGATCGAGATGATCATCCGCAGCTACCAGAAGCTGGTGAAGGAGGGCCGCGAGGTCCTCGGCGGCCTGATGGAGGACTTCCTGATCGCCTCCAACTACGCGGGCCTCGCGTTCGGGACCGCCGGCTGCGCCGCGGTGCACGCGATGAGCTATCCGCTCGGCGGCACCTACCACGTCCCCCACGGCGAGAGCAACTACGCGATGTTCACCGGCGTGCTGAAAAACTACATGGAGATCAAGCAGGACGGCGAGATCGCGGTGATGAACGGCTACCTGGCGGACCTGCTCGGCTGCGGCGTGGGCGAGGTGTACGACAAGCTCGAGGAGCTTTTAAACCAGGTGCTGCCCAAGAAGGCGCTGCATGAGTACGGCGTGACGGTGCAGGACCTCGACACCTTCACCGAAGCGGTCATGACCACGCAGGGCCGCCTGATGGGCAACAACTTCGTGCCGCTCGACGCGGAACGGGTTCGCAAAATTTACGGGGAGCTTTATTGAGCTTTGAAAAAAGGGAGGAACTAGGGCAATGGCACTCATGACGGGCGAAGAATATATCGAGAGTATCCGCAAACTCAATATGGAGATCTACATGTTCGGCAAACGGGTGGAGAATCCGGTGGACGACCCCATCCTGCGCCCCTCCCTCAACTCGGTGCGCATGACCTACGATCTTGCGCAGATGCCCGAGTATGAGGACATCATGACGGCGGTATCCCCCGAGACGGGCAAGCGCATCAACCGCTTCACCCACATCCACCGCAGCACCGAGGACCTCATCAAGAAGGTCAAGATGCAGCGCCTGCTCGGCCAGCAGACCGCGGCCTGCTTCCAGCGCTGCGTGGGTATGGACGCGTTCAACGCCGAGTACTCCACCACCTATGAGATGGACCAGAAGTACGGCACCCACTATTTCGAGAACTTCAAGAACTTCATGTTCTACTGCCAGGAGAACGACCTGACGGTGGACGGCGCGATGACCGACCCGAAGGGCGACCGCGGGCTTGCGCCGCACGCGCAGGCCGATCCCGACATGTACCTGCACATCGTCGAGCGCCGTCCGGACGGCATCGTCGTGCGCGGCGCCAAGGCCCACCAGACGGGCATCATCAACTCCCACGAAGTCATCGTCATGCCGACCTGCTCGATGGGCCCGGACGACAGCGACTACGCGGTTTCCTTCGCGGTGCCGGTGGACACCAAGGGCATCTTCATGGTCATCGGCCGCCAGAGCTGCGACACCCGTAAGCGGGAGGGCAGCGAGATGGACGTCGGCAACGCCGAGTTCGGCGGCGTCGAGGCGCTCGTCGTGTTCGACAACGTCTTCGTCCCCAACGACCGCATCTTCATGTGCGGCGAGGCGGAGTACGCGGGCATGCTCGTCGAGCGGTTCGCGGGCTACCACCGCCAGAGCTACGGCGGCTGCAAGGTCGGCGTGGGCGACGTGCTCATCGGCGCGGCGGCGGTCGCGGCCGACTACAACGGCGCGGCGCGCGCCAGCCACATCAAGGATAAGCTCATCGAGATGACCCACCTCAACGAGACCCTCTACTGCTGCGGCATCGCCTGCTCGGCCGAGGGCCACCCGACCGAGAGCGGCAACTATATCATCGACCTGCTGCTCGCCAACGTCTGCAAGCAGAACGTCACCCGCTTCCCCTATGAGATCGTGCGGCTGGCGGAGGACATCGCGGGCGGGCTCATGGTCACCGCGCCCAGCGAGGCGGACTTCCGCGACGGTAAGCTCGGGCCCTATGTGGACAAATACCTGCGCGGCGTGGCGGACGTTTCGACCGAGAACCGCCTGCGCATCCTGCGGCTCATCGAGAACCTCTCGCTCGGCACGGCGGCCGTCGGCTACCGCACCGAGTCGATGCACGGCGCGGGCTCGCCGCAGGCGCAGCGCATCATGATTTCGCGCCAGGGCAACCTCGCGATGAAGAAGAAGCTGGCGAAGAAGATCGCCCATATCACCGAATAATGGACCGGTCATGCTGGGGGAACGGCGTATGGAGCTTGTAAACAGGATCGAACGGGTCCTTGACGAACGGGTGCGCCCGCAATTGGCGCTGCACCAGGGGGACATCGAGCTGGTGGACTGCGACGGGGAGGGCGTGCTGCGCGTGCGCCTCATCGGGCAGTGCGCCGGCTGCCCCTCGGCGTCGCTGACGGCGCAGATGCTCGTGGCGGAGGAGGTGCGCGCCCAGGTCCCGGAGGTCAGCCAGGTGCTGCTTTTGGGCGGCGTGAGCGACGGGCTTCTGGCCGAGGCGCGGGAGCTGCTGGCGCGCAGGCACGGATGACCGTCGCGGTGAAATACTGCGGGGGCTGCAACCCGCGCTACGAACGAACCGAATTGGCAGAGCGGCTGCGCGCCGATTTCCCCGGCGTGCGGATCGTCCGCGCGGAGGAACCGGCGGACGTGGCCGCGATCATCTGCGGGTGCCCGGCCGCGTGCGCGTCACGCGCCGGGCTTACCGCGCGGCTGGGCGCCGTCGTGCTGACGAGCCCCGCCGACTATGACAGGCTCCTGCGCCCGCTGCTCGCGGCGCAGAGTGATAAGGAGTGACACACACCATGGATTGGAAGGAACTTTACAGGCAGAAGCTCACCACGGCGGACGAGGCGGTGAAGCGGATCAAATCGGGCGATCGTGTCGTCGTGACCCACGCGACGGGCGAGTCGACCCTCCTCTCCGACGCGATGGTGAGAAACGCGGCCGCCTACCGCGATGTGGAGATCGTCCACATGGTGGCCATGGGCAAGGCGGAGTACTGCCAGCCCGAATATGCCGGGAATTTCCGGCACAACAGCCTTTTCCTCGGCGGCACCACCCGCAAGGCGATCGCGGAGGGCAGGGGGGACTTCACCCCGGTCTTCTTCTCGGAGATCCCCGACCTCTTCCGCACCCGCCTGCACCCGAACGTCGTACTGCTCCAGCTCTCCCCGCCGGATGAGCACGGCTATTGCAGCTACGGCATCTCGGTCGATTACACCAAGCCCGCGGCCGAGTGCGCCGACCTCGTGATCGCGCAGATCAACCGGAACATGCCCCGCACGCTGGGCGACAGCTTCATTCACGTGAAGGACATCGACTGCATCATCGAGGCGGACACCCCCGTCATCGAGCTGGCTCCGCCGAAGATCACCGACGTGGAGCGCGCGATCGGCGAGAACGTGGCCTCCCTCGTGCGGGACGGCGACTGCCTCCAGCTCGGCATCGGCGCGATCCCCGACGCGGTGCTGCTCTTCCTCAAGGAGAAAAACGACCTCGGCATCCACTCGGAGATGTTCTCCGACGGCGTGGTCGAGCTCGTCGAGGCGGGCGTCATCACCAATAAATGCAAGAACATCCACAGGGGCCGCAGCGTCGCCACCTTCCTGATGGGCACCCGGCGCCTCTACGACTACGTGGACAACAACCCCGAGGTCGAGATGCTGCCGGTCGACTACGTCAACGACCCGCGCGTCATCTGCCAGAACGACAACCTCGTCTCGATCAACTCCTGCGTGCAGGTGGACCTGATGGGGCAGGTGGTCTCCACCTCGGTGGGACTCAAGCAGATCTCGGGCGTCGGCGGCCAGGTGGACTTCGTGCGCGGCGCGAACATGTCCAGGGGCGGCCGCACGATCATGGCGATGCCTTCGACCGCCAAGGGCGGCGTGTCCAAGGTGGTCTCCTTCATCGACCACGGCGCGGCGGTCACGACCTCGCGGTACGACGTGGACTATGTCGTCACCGAGCAGGGCATCGCGCAGCTCAAGCGCAAGACCCTGCGGGAGCGGGCCCGCGAGCTGATCGGGGTGGCGCATCCCGACGCGCGGCCGGAGCTCATCGAGGAGTACGAACGCCGGTTCCACTGCAAATTCTGAGAAAAAAGCCCGTATGCAGGCCATACGGGCTTTTTTAAAAGGGGAGGCAAACACCCATGACCAATCTGGAGAAATACGACCGGGCCTTTGTGCAGGCGCTCGGCGTCAAAAAAGAGGAGCTGGGCGAATCGCTCGTCTACCGGCGCAACGAGAACTGGGATTCGGTCGGGCATATGGACCTGGTGGTCCGGCTCGAGGAGGCGTTCGACATTTCGATCTCCTCCCCCGACGTGATGGCGCTCAACACCTACGAGCGGGGCAAGGAGATTCTGGGGAAATACGGCGTCACATTCTGAAAAAGGAGGGCGCGCCATGATCTTTGGGATTGACGAAAGGCCCCCCATCCGCCCCGCGGCCTACGGGGAGGGGGGAGAGGTCTACTCCTACGGGCGGCTGTGCGCCGACGCGGCCCGCGTCGCGGCGTGTACGCCGGGGCGGCCGCTCGTCTTTTCGTTCTGCGAAAACAGCTATGGGGCGCTCTGCGGCTACGCGGGGTTCCTGTCGGGCGGCGCGGTGCCGCTGCTGCTCGACGCGGGAATGCACCGGGAGCTGCTCGACGGCCTGCTGGAGACCTACCGGCCCGGCTTCCTCTGGCTGCCCGAGCGGATGGCCGGGGGCTTCCCCGGGACAAAGCGCCTCCTTTCGCTCGAGGGCTATGCGTTGCTCGGGAGGGGGGAGGCCCCGCCCGCCATGCACCCCGACCTCGCGCTGCTGCTGACGACCTCCGGGTCGACGGGAAGCCCCAAGCTCGTGCGCCAGAGCCGCCGCAACATCGAATCGAACGCGCGCGCGATCGTCCGCTACCTCGAAATCGGGGAGGAGGAGCGCGCGATCACGACGCTGCCGATGAACTACACCTACGGCCTTTCGATCGTACAGAGCCACCTGCTGGCGGGCGCGTCGCTCATCCTGACCGGGCGCAGCGTCGTGGAGCCGGACTTCTGGCGGCTCTTCCGGGAGCGGGAGGCGACGAGCTTCGGCGGCGTGCCCTACACCTATGAGATTTTAAAGCGGGTCGGCTTCTTCGGCATGGAGCTGCCGAGCCTGCGCTATTTCACCCAGGCGGGCGGCAAGCTGCCGCCCGAGCTGCACGAAACCTGCGCGCGCTATGCCGACGCACGGGGCAAGCGGTTCTACGTCATGTACGGGCAGACCGAGGCGACCGCGCGGATGGGCTACCTGCCCTGGGAGCGCGCGCTTGAAAAGCGCGGCTGCATGGGGATCGCGATCCCTGGCGGGAGGTTCACCCTGCTCGACGTGGACGGCGCCGCGATCGATTCGCCCGGCGAGGTGGGGGAGCTTCGCTACGAGGGGGACAACGTGACGATGGGCTACGCCGCGTGCGCCGCCGACCTCGCGAGGGGGGACGAGCGGCGGGGCGAGCTGCTGACCGGCGACATGGCCATCCGTGACGAGGAGGGCTACTACACGATCGTGGGGCGCAAAAAGCGGTTTATCAAGCTGTTCGGAAGCCGGGTGAGCCTCGACGGGTGCGAACGGCTCGTGAAGGAGCAGTTCCCCGGCGTGGACTGCGCCTGCTTCGGGAGAGACGACGCGCTCTGCGTCTGCCTGACCGACCCCGCGCTGTCCGAGCGGGCGGCGGACCGGCTCGCGGAGCTTCTGGGGGTGCGGCGGCGGGCGGTCAGCGCGCGGTATGTGCGGGAGATCCCGCGCAGCGGCGCGGGAAAGATCCTCTACCGCGAGCTGGAGGGGCTGCTGTGAACGCGGCGGCGCGCCTCTGGGAGGCTCCGCCCTTCGGGCTCACGCCCGATGAAAAGGAAAAATACTTTACAGAGGTGCTCGCGGCGCTGACGGACTCCCACCGGCGGCGGTGTCCGCCCTATCGGAACATCCTCGACGCGCTCGGCTTCGATCCCGCGTCGGCGCGCGCGCCGGAGGAGTTTCCCTTTCTTCCGGTGGGGCTCTTCAAGACCCTCGAGCTTTGCAGCGTGCCGCCCGGGGAGGTGGCGCGGGTCGTGACCTCGTCGGGGACCTCGGGGCAGGTCCCCTCGAAAATTTATCTCGACGGGCCGACCGCCGACGGCCAGCGCCGCGCGCTGGCGGCGATCGTCTCCGACTTCATCGGGCCCGACCGCCTGCCGATGCTCGTGATCGACTGTCCGTCGGTGCTGCGCGGCGGCCGGTTCACGGCGCGCGCGGCGGGGGTGGCGGGGTTTGCCAGCTTCGGGCGCGGCCGGACGTGGGCGCTTGGGGACGACATGCGCCCCGATCTTGACGCGGTGTCCGCGTTTCTCGAAACATACGGCGGGAAATCGTTTCTGCTCTTCGGCTTTACCTTTCTCGTCTGGCAGTTCTTCGAGGCGCTCGCGGCAAGCGGCCGCGCCTGGAACTTCCAAAACGGCGTGCTCATCCACGGCGGCGGCTGGAAGACGCTTGCCGACCGCGCGGTCGGCCCGGAGGAATTCCGCCGCCGGCTGGCGGAGGGGTTCGGGCTGCGCCGGGTGCACGACTACTACGGCATGGCGGAGCAGACCGGGTCGATCTTCATGGCGTGCGAGCGGGGACACCTGCATGTGAGCGCCTTTTCCGACCTGTTTGTGCGCCGCGTGTCCGACTTCTCCCTCTGCGAAACGGGGGAGGAGGGGATTTTGCAGGTGCAGTCGATCCTACCGGAATCCTACCCGGGGCACAGCCTGCTCACCGAGGACCGGGGGGTGCTGCTCGGGGAGGACGGCTGTCCCTGCGGGCGGCGGGGCAAATATTTTGCGGTGCTCGGGCGGCTCAGGGCCGCCGAGCTGAGGGGGTGCAGCGATACCTATGCGGCTGAACACGGCTGACGCGGCGTTCCTTGTGGGGGACGCGGCGGCGCTTGCGGCGATGCCCGGGACGCCGCCGCTCGAACCCTTTTCGCCCCGCGTCCTCGACCTCTTCGACGCGCTCTCGAAGGCGCTGCTCTCCCGCCCGGAGGCCCGGCGGTTTCCCGATCTCGCCGCGCTCGCCTTCTGGTGCCGGCGCGCGGCCATGGAGGAGCGCCGAAAGCCCTACCTCGACGGGGAATTCCGCCTGGGGAGGGGGATGGCGCTGCACATCGCGCCGGGCAACGTGCCCCTCAACTTCGCCTATTCGCTGGCGGCCGGGCTGCTCGCAGGCAACGCGAACGCGGTGCGGCTGCCCTCCGAGCCCTTCCCGCAGGCGGCGCTCGTCTGCGCCGCGCTGGAGGAGCTTCTCGCCGGCGCGTTTTCCGACCTGCGGCCCTACGCCGCCTGTCTGCGCTATCCGCGCGAAAGCGGCCTCACCGAGGCGCTTTCCGCCCTCTGCGACGCGCGGATTATATGGGGCGGGGACGAGACGGTCCGCCGGGTGCGGGCCTTTCCGCTAAAGCCCCGCGCGGCGGAAATCTGCTTTGCCGACCGCTGGTCCGCCTGCGTCATCGAGAGCGGCGCGTATCTCGACCACGCGGACCGGGACGCGCTCGCCCGGGACTTCTACAACGACACCTACCAAAACGACCAGCGTTCCTGTGCCGCCCCGCGCGCGGTACTGTGGCTCGGGGAGCGGGCGGGGGAGGCCCGGTCGGACTTCTGGCCGCGCGTGGAGGCGCTCGCGGCGGCGGAATACGACTGGCCCGCCGCGCTCGCCGTCGCGAAGCGGGAGGCGTTCTGCCGCATCGCGGCGGACTGCCCCGGCGCGCGGCTGCTCACGAGGGGGAACCTGCTTGTGCGGGTGGAGCTGCCCGCGCTCACGCCCGCCGCGATGGAACTCCATCCGGGCGGCGGCTTCTTCCTCGAGGCGGCGGCGGATTCCCTTGATGCGCTCCTTCCCGTCTGCGGCGAAAAGTGCCAGACGGTCACCCACTACGGTGTAAAGCGGGAAGCCTTTCATGCCTTCCTGCGGGCGCACCGCCCCAGGGGAGCGGACCGGATGGTCCCGATCGGACGCGCGCTGGAATTTTCCCTCACGTGGGACGGGGTGGACCTCATCCGCAGGCTCTCCCGCGCCGCCGTGTGCGAAGCATCTGTAAAGGAGGATCCCACATGAAATTTTACGATAAGAAGCCCCGCGAGCTGGAGCAGAACCCCTTCACCCTCCCCGACAATCCGGCGGTCATCGCCGCCGGGGAAAACGGCGACGCCGTTTCCGCCCCGCAGGGGGCGTTCGGCGTCTTCGCGGGCAGGCCGTGCGCCTTCCTCTTCCTGCCGCGGGATTCGCGGGTGTGCGCGCTGCTCGAGGCGGGCAAGCCCTGCTCGATCAGCTTTTTCGACACCCCCGCCTTCCGGGACAGCCTCAACGCCCTCGCCAGATACGGGACGCTCGACGCGGTCGGCCTGACCGCCGCCCGGGAGGGGGAGATCCCCTACTGCGAGGAGGCGGACACCGTCTTCCTCTGCCGCAGCGTGTGCATGCGCGGAGCGGAGGAGCCGGAAAAGGAGACCGTCCTCTTCTTCTGCGAGATCACCAGGACGCTGCGCAAGCGGCCGGGCTTTAAGGACCGGCTGGTCGGCTGCTGCTGACGCCTTCCATTTGACCGACCTCACAGCCATGTGTCTTCCTGCAAGGAAAAGGCCGCCCAAATGGGCGGCCTTTTTCCTGTTCGGCGCCCCGCGGGCGGCTTACAGGTGCATCCGTTTTTTCCATTCCGCGCGCATGCGTTCCCCCTCGAAGGAGAGGATCGCGGCGAGCGAAAGCAGGCTGCAGGCGACGCAGACGACCGAGGGGTAGACGACGGTGACCCACCGGAAGAGCAGAAACAGGATGGGGATGACGCCGAACAGCCCGTCGATGATCAGGTAGATGAAGAAATCCTCGACGCGCAGATGGAGCACGCGGGCGATCACGGCCATCCCGGCCATGGCAAAGACGCAGAGGCTGGGGACGACGTAGTTGAGCGACCAGCGGTGCCAGCCGGTGAAAACATCCCAGAGCACGGCGAGCAGCGACAGCCAGAAGACGAGCCAGAGGATGTTCTTGGGGATGTTGTTGCGCTGGCGGATGACCGACCAGAGGCAGACCCACATGCAGGCGATACCCGCCGCGACAAAGAGGGCCCACCACGAGCTGGAGGGGACGATCGCGTTGATGGCGAAGCAGATGACCACCGCCGCGATTGACAGGAAGACCATGCCACGGATGAGCAGGTGGTAAGGCGGGTGATCGTCGGGCAGTCTGGGGAAGACGCAGGGCTCCGGCTCGCCCGAGAGGGGCCCCTGGCAGAGCGGGCAGTCCTCCCGGCTGTCGCGGACCGTGACCCGGCATTTTTCACAGTAACGCATGGAAGCTCACTCCTCGCTGACGGGATTGGAACTGATCTCGACCGGCAGCCCCATGCCGGTGAGGATCCGGAAGAAGCGCTTGGGCACGTCGGTGCTCACAAAGGGGGAGGTGAGACTCAGCATAAGCCGGTCCCCGTAGGAGCACATGCACATCTGGAGCCGCCGCGCGCTGATGAACACGTCGAAGGCGCGGATGAAGGGCGCGCAGGCGGCGGGCATCGTGATCCGCCCGAGGTTGGAAAGGGAGGTCGTCTCCCCGCGCGCGGCGATCCAGCCGGACAGCCGCAGCACCGGGTCCTTGACCGCCAGCGGCATCACGCGGATGACGGGATTATGTTCGAGCGCGGCCAGCCGGTTCATGCGGCGGGCGAGCCGGTCGGCGGTGAGCTCCCGCGCGAAGGACGCCTTCACCGCTGCGAGCACCTCGTCAAAGGCCCAGCCGTTCTGGAAGTGGTACCCGGCGGTAAAGACCCCGAAGAAGTTGCGGACCGACTCCGACTCGAAGTAATTGCGCAGGTTGACGGGCACCGCGGCCACAACCGGCCGGCGGCTGCGTTCCCGCGCGGGCATCTCGCCCGCGACGGCGGTGAGCAGCACCGCCGTCAAAAAGACGGTCATGCTCACCCCCAGCTCCTTCGCCTTGGCGGCGGCCGCCCCGACGGGCAGCGACCCCTCCACGACCCGGATGCGGCCCCCAGGCAGCAACGCGCCCTTCATGTGGTAGGCGCGCGGGGCCTTTTCCCCGCGGCCCTTCCGCTCCGGGACGTAGTGCTTGCGGAAGCTGTCGTCCTCCCGTTCCGAGCGGGAGGCGTCGAAGTCGAGCGCGGACGGGCTGTGCGTGAAGGCGTCCGGATGGCGCAGCAGCAGGTAGTCGTAGACGAGCGCGCGCAAAAATTGCAGCGCGCCCGAACCGTCGGTCAGCGCGTGGTAGACCTCCAGGTTGATGCGGCAGCGGTAATAGGTGACGGCGAAGAGCAGCCCCCGCCGCCGCGGGTTATAGAGGGGAGAGCAGGGGGGACTGCTTTCCTCCGACACCTCGGGCACAAGGTCGCTCTGTTCGAGGAAATACCAAAAGAGCCCCCGCCGCAGCACCGAACGAAACGGCGGGAACTTTTCAAGGGTGCGGCCGAGAGCGCGCCGGAGGACCTCCGGATCGACCGGCTCGCACAGCTCGCAGGCAAAGCGGAAGACCTTGGGATCCTGCTTGCTGCTCGTCGAGGGGAATATTTTGGCCGCGTTGTCCAGGCGGCTCCATTTTAAGGATTGTCTTGACATGCCGGATGACTCACCTCGTCTAAAAAGCGGTTGATGTAACCGTAGGCCTTCTGCACCTGCGCGAAGCGGGGCGGCAGGGAAAAAAAGCCGTGGAGCGCGTCGGGGATGCGGTGCATCTCCACCGGGACGCCCGCGCGCTTGAGAGCCTCGCCGTACGCCTCCCCCTCGTCCCGCAGCGGGTCGTATTCGGCCGTGAGGATGAGGGTCTGCGGCTGGTTGGAAAAGTCCTCCGCCGCCAGCGGCGCGAAATAGGGGTTTTCACAGTCCTCCGGGCCGCTCCGGTAGAGCTCCATATATTCGCAGATGCGCTTGGAGGTCAACAGATAGTCGGTTCCATTTTCACGCACCGACGGAAAGGGGGAATTTTCCGTATGGTCGGCCGCCGTGGCGGGATAGATAAGGATTTGGCTGCGCGGCAGGAATTCCCCCCGGTCGCGCGCCATCAGCGAGACCGCCGCCGCGAGGTTCGCCCCGGCGCTGTCCCCAATCAGCGTGATCTGGTCGGCCCGCATCCCAAAGAGGCTCAGATCGAGGAAGATTTCCCGCGCGACCGCATAGCAGTCCTCGGGCGCGGCGGGGAAGCGGTATTCGGGCGCGAGGCGGTAATCGACCGACACGACCGAACGGTCGGTCAGCTTCGCCATATTGCGGCAGACCTTGTCGTAGCTGTCGATGTTGCCCGTCACCCAGCCGCCCCCGTGGAAAAAGAGCAGGATGGCGTGCTCCCCCTCCGTCTCGGGGGAGAAGATGCGCACGGGAATGTCGTGGTCGCCGTAATGCACCACGTGGTCCCACGGCTTATAGAAGAGAACGGGCCTGCCCGCCGCCGTCCGCAGCGCCCGCTCGATCGGGTAGGTCTTGCGGATGTCGATGTCCGGATAGGAGAGGGCTTTGAGCGCGGCGCGCATGGCCTTGTTGATTGCGATGGGAATTCCTCCTTTTTTGCCGCTCGGGGAGCGGCGGAGCTTCTTCTTTGATATCCCTCTCAGGGCGCTTCAGATGTGCCGCGCTGCGCCCGGCGGGGCGTAGACGGGAATTGCCGCTTTCCAAGCGGCAA